>JAYUBX010000692.1:0-1823 GCA_043740665.1 Candidatus Neomicrothrix sp. | reverse complement strand
TCGATCCTTCGTCTTCGCTGTCGTCGCCCTCGGGCGATGGTCGGCTTCCTCGGGTTCTACGCGACGACGAGATCACCACGTTGCTCGACGATCCGGGGCCCCGTGCCGACCACGATCCGCCCCCCGTTCGCCGGCGTGACGACGCCGTGCTCGAGATCCTCTACGGCAGCGGGCTGCGCGTCGCCGAGCTGTGCGGCCTCGGCCCTGACGACCTCGATCTGGCCCGGCGCACCGTGCGGGTCTGGGGAAAAGGGTCAAAACAGCGGGTGGTGCCCCTCAGTCAGCCGGCCATTGACGCCACGACCAGCTGGCTGGCCGAGGGTCGCGCGGCCATGGTCACCGAGGCCACACCCGCGGCCGCGCTCTTCGTCAACCGGCGGGGTGGTCGCCTGCAACCCCGCGATGTTCGCCGCATCATCGACCGTCGGGCCGCCTCACCGACCCACCCCCACGCGCTGCGTCACACCTTCGCCACCCACCTGCTCGACGGGGGTGCCGACCTGCGTGCGGTACAGGAGATGCTCGGTCACGCGGATCTTTCGACGACGCAGCACTACACTCACGTGTCCAAGGAACGGCTCCGAAGCGTTTTGGATGCCACCCATCCCCGAGCTTAGGAAGCTCCCGTTGGTCGACGAAGCCGCAGCGCACATCGAAGGTCTCTGGTCCGACTACAAGTCGTCCGGAGAATCGACGGTCCGCGAGCAATTGATCCTGCACTATTCGCCGCTCGTCAAGTACGTCGCGGGCCGCGTGGCAGTGGGTCTGCCCCAGAACGTCGAGCAGTCCGACCTGGTGAGCTATGGCATCTTCGGCTTGATCGATGCCATCGAGAAGTTTGATCCGGCTCGGGGCTACAAGTTCGAGACCTACGCCATCGCTCGGATCAAGGGAGCGATCCTCGACGAGCTGCGGTCGATTGACTGGGTGCCACGATCGGTGCGGGCCAAGGCTCGGGCGCTCGAGCAGGCCTACGCCAAGCTCGAAGCGTCGCTTCACCGCACACCGTCCGACGAAGAACTGGCCATCGAGCTCGATCTCACCGACGACCAGTTGCAGACCACCCTGGGTCAGATCTCGTTCGTCGGTTTGGTCGCTCTGGACGAGATGCTCTCGGTCAGCGGCGACCGGGGTGAGTCGCTCACCCTGGGCGACACCATCGCCGACTCGGGTGAAGGTCCGGTGGCGGCGTACGAGGTCGAAGAGATGCGCCACATCCTGGCCGACGCCATCAATCGCATGCCCGAACGCGAGAAGATCGTCCTCACCCTCTATTACTACGAGGGTCTGACGCTGGCCGAGATCGGCCAAGTGCTGGGCGTGACCGAGAGCCGGGTCTGCCAGATTCACACCAAAGCGGTGCTGCAACTGCGCTCGCGCATTCTGGCCAGCGAGCGCGAACCGGCCTGACCCATCGGCGCCGGCTGGCCGGCGCCCCTGCTCGGCCGGCGAGTCGTCTCGGTGACGGGTGCCCGTTTCGGGCGCGCTGATCCCCGCATCGTTCGTGGTTTGGCGGCTGACCTTCCCCCGCTGACACTCGTCCACCTCCTGGGGGAGGGTTCATGCCCTGCCAAGACCATGGCTGGTTGCGGTTCGCCGCGCCCGGCGCCATCGTTCTCGTGCTGGCGGTCACGCTGATCGCCCCGCCGGCCGGGGCGGTATCGTCGCTGGCGGCGACCGCGTCCCCGCCCGTCGATCGGCCTTACGTGGCACCGGTCGACGGGGTGATCATCGACCACTTCCGACCGCCGGGGTCGATCTATGCCGCCGGCAACCGGGGTATCGATGAGCTGACCGCCCCGGGTGCACCGGTGGTGGCGTCG
>JAYUBX010000691.1:0-2488 GCA_043740665.1 Candidatus Neomicrothrix sp. | reverse complement strand
GTCTTCGAGCAGCGTCGTCCCCGAGTGGGTTCGGGCGGGTCGGCGAGTCTGGTCAGCGGCACCGATCCGGGTCGCTTCGAGGTGACCGAGTTGGGTCGTCGCTACCTGATCGACCTGGCCGCCAGCTCGACGTCGAGCGGACTGTTCCTCGATCAGCGCGAGACCCGCCGCCGGCTGCTGGCCACCGACCTGACCGGCAAGACCGTGCTCAACGTGTTCGCCCACACCGGCTCGTTGTCGGTGGCCGCGGCGACGGCGGGGGCCGAGACCCTGACCCTCGATCTGTCGAAGCGCTATCTCGATTGGGCGCGCGACAACCTGCGACTCAACGACATCGACCCCGACCAGCACGACTTCATCTATGGCGACGCCGTCGAATGGATGGAACGGCTGGTGAAGAAGGGTCGGACCTTCGACGTGGTGCTGGTCGACCCACCCAGTTCGAGCACGTCGGGCAAGAAGGGGTCAGGCCAGAAGGGCAAGGGTCGTTGGGTGCTCGATCGCGACCTGTACGGCTTGATCGAGACGAGCCTGCACCTGTGCGCGCCGGGGGGCACGCTCTTCGTGTCGACCAACCTGCACCGGTTGCGCTGGCCGCAGTTCCTCGAACATCTGGCCGGTGGGCTGGTGGCTGCGGGTCGACGCGGCACCATCGAGACCCAGACCCTGCCCCTCGACCATCGTTCGGGGCCGGGCGATCCGCCGTATCTCAAGGCTGCCTGGATCCAACTTGAGGGATAGTGCATCGAGGGATAGCGCGCGATAGAGCGCGCGGAAATCCGCGTTCCTGTCACACCCCCCCGTTAGGGTCAACGCCATGGCCCGCCCGAGAACCTATGACGAGAAGCGCGTCGCCACCGCCGTGCGCCTCCCCGAGTCCATCTACCTTCGCCTGCACGACGCCGCGTGCGAGCGCGACGTGTCGGCCAACCTGCTGGTCACCCGGGCCGTCGCCGAGTTCCTCGATCGTCTGCCGACGGCCGAGGCGGCCCTGACCGGTGACGGCGGGCCGGCGTGAGCGTCACGCCTCTCACCCCCTTCACCTCGGCCAAGAGCTCACGTACCCGGCGACCGACGGCGACCACCAACTTCGGTTCGGGTCGGCGTGAGGCGCATGACGCGTCGGCGTTCTATGACCGGTTCGTCGCTCCCGAGGTGTCGACCGACGCCACCATCAACCCGGCGACCGAGGTCGATGTCCTCTACTGCCACGACGCCCGGCACATGGTTCGGGTCGCGTCGAACTCGGTCGCCCTGGTGGTCACCTCGCCGCCCTACTTCGCCGGCAAGCAGTACGAAGAGAGCCTCGGCGTCGACGGCGTGCCGGCTACCTATTTCGAGTACCTCGAGCTGCTGCGCGACGTCTTTGCCGAGTGCAAGCGGGTGCTCGAGCCGGGCGGCCGCATCGCCGTCAACGTCGCCAACCTGGGTCGGCGCCCTTACCGGTCGCTGGCGAGCGACGTCACCACCATCTTGCAGGACCTCGGGCTGCTGATGCGGGGCGAGGTCATCTGGTGGAAGGGCAAGGCCGCCGGTGGATCGTGCGCGTGGGGCACCTTCCAGCGGCCGTCGAACCCGGTGCTGCGCGACATCACCGAACGGGTCGTGATCGCCAGCAAGGGTCGGTTCGATCGGGCCCTGACGCCGGCGCAACGGGCCGGGCGCAGCTTGCCCTCGACGGCGACGATCTCACGCGAAGAGTTCATGGAGGCCACCACCGACCTGTGGGAGATCTCGCCCGAGCGGGCCACCAAGGTCGGTCATCCGGCGCCGTTCCCGGTCGAGCTGCCCCAGCGTCTGATCGAGCTCTACACCTACCAGGACGACGTCATCCTCGACCCGTTCATGGGTTCGGGCAGTTCGGGCATCGCCGCCCTGCGCACCCAGCGCCACTACATCGGCTTCGACACCGACGACGCCTATGTCGATGCGGCCCGTCAGCGCCTCGACGACGAGCAGCAACGGCTGGCGAGCCCGGCCCCGTCGTCGAGCGTTCCTTTCCGGGTCGAGCTGCCGGCCGTGCCCGCTGCGGCGCCGGCCGACGACACCGACTTCCCGGCTCGCGTCGTGCGTGAGGGGCGCCAGGCGAAAGACCTGGCCGAGGCGTTGCTGGCCGGCTGCGGCTTCACCGACATCCGGTCCGATGTCAAGCCCCGAGGTCTGGGCATCGTGCTCAACTTCGTGGCCACCGACCTGACCGGTGGCGAGTGGGCCTTCGACGTCTCGGGGGCGTTCACCTCGAACCGGGCTGGGCTGCGCCGTACCGACACGCTGTGGAAGTCGTTGGGCAAGGCCGCCGTTCTCCGCGAGGGCGAACCTGATCTGCCGCTCGTCCTGCTCACCACCGACGCGCCCAAGCGGGGGTCAGCCGGTCATCAGGCGCTGACCGTCATGCAGGGGCCCGATCGCCCGATCTTCGATCTGATCGAGCTGCTCAACCCCGACGATCACGGCCGCCTGCGCCACTACGCCACCCACGGGCGTGCGG
>JAYUBX010000690.1:0-1943 GCA_043740665.1 Candidatus Neomicrothrix sp. | reverse complement strand
CTGGTCCGCGACCCAGCGGTGGTCGTGCTCGACGAGGCCACTGCCCGCCTGGATCCCGGCACCGAGTCGATGTTGGCCGCCGCCACCGAACGGCTGCTGGCCGGCCGCACCGCCATCATCGTCGCCCACCGGCTGGCCACCGTCGCCAACGCCGACGACGTCGTGGTACTCGATGCCGGTCGGGTGGTCGAGCACGGCCGGCGCGCCGAGCTGGCGGCCCGGCCCGAATCGATCTTCGCCCAACTGGTCGAAGCCGGCGGAGGCACGCCCGAACGCGACCTGGTCGAACCCCACGAGCACCGTCCTCCACCCCGTTCGACATCGCAGCCCGTGGCCGACCGTTCGTCGCGCCCGCCGCCGCTCGGCCGCCTGCTACTGCGCATGCTCGACCGGCACCGTCGCTACGGCTACCCCGGCATGGGGATGTGGTGGATCTACTTCGCCCTGCCGGCGGTGGGCGCGTGGGTGTGGACCCAGCTGTTCGGCGCGCTCGGCTCGGCCGAAGCCACCCGCCTCGTCGTGATCTTCGCGGTGGCCGGCGCCGCCGGCGTCGTGTTGCGCGGCGGGGGCGAATGGTTCTTCAGCATGTGGTGGATGCGCACCAACCTGACGTTTCGGTCGAACCTGCTGGGTGCACAGTTGCACCCGCACGACACCGGCGTGGGCGGCGTGATGGCCACCCCCGGCGAGACGGTTTCGCGGATGTGGGACTCGGACCGGCTCGTGTCGATGGCCGATCATCTCGTCGACCTGGTCGGCGTGGCCTGCTACGCCGCGCTGGTGATCGCCCTCACCGACGACCTCGGCCTGGCGGCCTGGATGTTGGTGCCCGTCGTCGTCACCGGCGTCGTCGGCTTCGGCGTGCGCGCCCGGGTGAACCGCACCGCGGTCGCCCACATCGCCCTTCGCAACCAGTGGGCCGGACTGGCCGCGGGCATGTGCGCGGCCGCCGCCACCATCAAGGGGTTCGCCGCCGAGCACTACGTTGCCGGTCATCTGCGGGCTCAGGCCGGCTCGGTCGCACGCGCCGGCGTGTTGCGCCGTGACGCCCGCACGATCGTCAACGGCAGTCCACACATCGCCGCCGCCGCCGCCAAGCTCGGGCTGCTCGTCGCCCTCGCCGCGTCGGCCGACACCGCTCGCACCGGCACGACCCTGGCCGCATCGCAAGCGGTCGATGTGATGGTCATCGGCGGCGCGGTTGTGGCCGTCACCCTCATCGACCTGCCGGCCGCCCGGGCGATCCTCGATCGGATGTGGCGGCTCGTACCCGATCGGTCGAACTTCGACCTGACCAGTCCCCCGCCCGACTTCGCCCTGCCCCCGATGCCGGTGGCCGCCCGACCGACGCGTCCGGCCGAGCGCCAGACCCTCGACTCGATCACCCTCGACCAGATCGAGGTGGTGTTCGCCGACGGCACGGTGGGCGTCAGCGGGGTCGGCTTCCGCGTGAACCGCGGCGAGCTGGTGATCGTCACCGGACCCATTGCCTCGGGCAAGACCACCCTGCTGCGCGTGCTCGCCGGCCTCGAGGCACCGACCGCCGGGTCGATCGCGTGGAACGGCGTCTCGGTGTCGGACCATTCGAGCGAGCTGCGTCCACCCAACGTCGCCTACCTGGCCCAGGCACCGCGCATCGTCTCGGGCAGCATCGTCGAGAACGTCACCCTCGACCACGACCACGATCTCGACGCCGCCCTGCGCCAAGCCGAGCTCGGCCCCGACGTCGCCCTGATGGGCGGGTTCGACACGCTGGTGGGCCACCGCGGCCTGCGGCTGTCGGGTGGTCAGGTTCAACGCATCGCTGCGGCCCGCGCCATGGCGTCTCGCCCCGAGGTATTGGTGCTCGACGATCTGTCGTCGGCCCTCGACGTGCTCACCGAACGGCGGCTGTGGCAGAACCTGCGGACCGAGGGCGCGACCGTCGTGGCCACGTCGTACAA
>JAYUBX010000689.1:0-4886 GCA_043740665.1 Candidatus Neomicrothrix sp. | reverse complement strand
CCGTCGTCGGTCGGGGCGACGTGCTGGCGTTCGTGGGCATACCGGCGATCGGCATCTTCATCATGCCCGCCACCGAGTCCGAGATGTGGGCCTCTGAATTGGACGTTCAGCCGGTGAATTCGGGCGCGGCGGGCGTCGGGTTCGCGGCGCTGGCCGGGGAAACGTCGTTCGCTGGAGTAGTGGTCGGAGAAGTAGTGGTCGGCGGAGTGGTAGTAGTCGTCGGTGTCGGCGCCGGGCAATCGGTGCCGAGCTCGAGCGTCCCAGTGAACGGATCCGGGAACGGCACCGGAGCGCCGTCGCCCTGGACCAGGACCGACCGGAAGATAGTGTTGGCGACCGGCGAGGCGGGACCAGTCGGGCCCGCCGCACCCCGGTCGCCGCGGGCACCGGTCGCACCGGCCGCACCGTTCAGACCGTCGGGGCCAGCCGGGCCCGTGGGACCGATCGGACCGAGGCCGCCAACCGGGCCGGTGACCCCATTGGGACCGGGGAGACCCTGCGGGCCCGTGGGACCGTCGAGTCCGGACGCGCCGGTCGAACCGGTGGGACCCGCGGAACCGGCACCCGTGCTGCCCGTCGGGCCGAAGGCGCCGGCTGGTCCGGTGGGACCGGTCATGCCGGTCGGGCCCGTGGGACCGGGCGGCAGGTCAAGCACAGGACCAACGCCCGACGCAACGGCCGCGTTGGCCAACGCTGCGGGCACCGCGGCGTACCGCACGGTCCGGCCGACCGACGTCAGCGCGGCCGGACCCGCCGTGGGCCGCGACATCAGCGGGATGGACCCGGTCGCACCGGTCGCACCCGTCGCACCGGTCGCACCGGTCGCACCCGTCGGGCCGGTCGGACCCGTCGCTCCAGTCACACCCGTCGGGCCGGTCGGACCCGCGGCACCCGTCGCACCCGCGGCACCGGCAGGACCGGTCGCACCCGTCGGGCCAGTAGACCCGATCGGACCCGCGGGACCGGTTGGGCCAGTTGGGCCGGCAGGACCGGTCGAGCCGGAGAGCCCATCGTTGCCGGCCGAGCCCCGTGAGCCCCGGGCACCGATTTCGCCGGTGGCCCCGGTGATGCCGGTCGGGCCGATCAGCGTGGCGACGAGAGCAGGATCGGCTTCTGGTCCGGTCGGACCGGTAACGCCGATCGGGCCGGTCGGGCCGGTCGAACCGGCAGGACCGGTCGTGCCAGTCGGTCCCGGCGCGGCGCCGGGCACGAAGCCCACTGCCTGAGCGACGAGCCCATCGACGGCCACGCCAAGCGGCAGAAATTGGAGCACGCCGGCGGCACCGGTCGGCCCGATCGGCCCGGTGTCACCCGTCAAGCCGGTGGCCCCGGCCGATCCGGTCGGCCCGGCCCGGCCGATTGGTCCGGTCGGACCCATGCCCCCGGTTGAGCCGGAAGCACCGTCGCGCCCGTCTATCCCTGGGCTACCCGTTGGTCCGGTCGGGCCCGGTACCCCGCTGGCCCCGGTTGGTCCGGTCGGGCCGGCGATGGCGGCACCGGTGGCGCCCGTTGCGCCCGGCGACCCGGCAATCCCATCGGGACCGATGGCACCTGATGCGCCCCCCGGACCAATTGGCGGGTCGGGGGTGAGCAGGGTGCCGGCGAGACACTGGGTGTCGGAGTTCGATCCGGTGGCGATGTCGAGGCGGAACTGGTTGGCGTTGCCGTCGGTGGCGCCAGCGAAGCTCGGGGCCCCAGCGAAGCTGCCATCGGCGCCCGTCACGACGGTAACGCTCCGTGTCGCGGCCAAGCCACCCGGCGCCATGGGCGAACCGTTCAGCAGTGCCGTCAATGTGAGGGTCACCGACGTTGCGGCAGGAAGGGTCGACGTGCCGGTGACGCTGGCCGTTCCCGCGACGAAGTCGAACGAAACGATGAATTGTCCCGACGGGGCCAGGCCACTCGCCACCGCGGCCCGCACCATGTCCGACACTCCGAGGAGGCTGCCGAATGGTGAGACGCGGCTCACGGCAAAGAGTGCACCGCCGCCCGCGATGCCGGTGAGCATCTGTCGGCGGGTCACCGTCGGCCGCAACTGATCCGATTGGCTGTCGTGCACCGTTGCTCCTGTCGAGGACGGCTATCCGTCCCGACGGACACTACATGCCGGGTTCGACGATCGAGGGTCCCGCGACTCCGGCCACTCAGGGCAGCGGCGTCATGTCGTGTTCGATGTCGGAGTCGCCGCCGGATCCCGGGGTGACCAATTCGGTGGTGACCAGGTGGGGCGACGCGGCGGTGATGTCGAGTTCCTCGCGGTGCGCGGCGACGAACCAGTCGATCCCCTGTTGGATGCCGTCGCGCTCGACCAGCGCCACCAGGCGGGCGGCTCCTCGTGGCGACAGGAGATAGGCGAAGGTGCCGCCCATCACTCGGGACCAGTCGACCGGGTCGGGCCGGGAGGGAAGCTCGAGTCCCCTCGTGCGGGGCCCGAGCCCGGGCCAATCGGTGAGCCCAAGCATCACGATGTCGAAGGGCCCTCGTTGGTCGAGTCGCCCGGCCAGTTCAACCAGGCGGCCGTCGAAGGCCGGTCCCAGTTCGACATCGTCCTCGAGGATCAAGAACGGCACGTCGGAGGCCGCGGCCTCTCGCCACACCGCGAGGTGGCTCAGCGCGCATCCGACGATGCCCCGCCGGAAGTCGAAGTCGTTGCCGCGGAAGAGGTGCTCGATATCCTCGTCCCGTCGGATCTGCATGCCGTCCACGGCCGGATGGCGCTTCAGTCGATCGAACAGGCCGGGGCTGACCACTGCGGCCGCCCGCTGCCGGAATCGATCCCATCGATCGGTGCGACGATCGAGGTTCAGGACCCGGCCCTGAATCGATGCCACCAGTCGGTGGCCCCGAATGGTTCGGGCCACCGTCGGCAGGATCTGCTCGTGTTCGATGATGCGACGCTTCTCGACGCGGATGGCATCGATACGCCGGGTCCATTCATCCTCGGCGATGGCTCGCTCGACGATGCGCCGCGCCTCGTCGGGGTGTTCGAGCGGCACCCGGATGAACACGGCCGGGTCGAGGTGGTCCTCGAGGTTGGGGCAGCCCCAGTAGAAACAGACCGCTTCGCCGAGGACGGCGTCGATGATCTTCTCGGTGAAGTAGTTCGGCTCGGCGTGGTTCTCGGCCGCGAAGGTGTACCGGTAAGGGAAGATGCCGGCCCGCTTGTCGAAAGTCGGCAACGGACGGCGATATTGGCTCACCCCGTCGAGGGAATCACGGCCGAAGACGTCCATGGGCACCCCCGCCGCCTCCAGGTGGCGCACGAAGGCCAGACGCAGAACCTGACCAGGGTCAGCGGCTCGGCCGGAGATGACAACTGACAGGTCTGCGGTCTTTTCGATCGGCTCGGTAAGCAGCGCAGTCGCATCGAGGCCGAGGTGCCACTCGAGGGCGTTCGGGAAGTGATCGCGGCTGCGTACCTGTAGGAACCGGCGAGGGTCGGGGTGCGCCCATTCGCCCCAGCTGGCCATGCCGGCGGCTGGTTCCATGGGGGCGACGATGGTGCGGGCCGAATCGAGGTCGACCTCTTCGGATCCGGGATGGTTCAGAAGGAGCCAGTAGTCAGGATTGTCGACGTCGGTGAGCTGGATATCGTCCCATCGACCGTCACCCTGGGACTGCCGGGTCCACAGCCGGGCCAGGTCGGCACCGGTCGTCCAGTCGGCCACGAGTCGAACGGTGGCGGGCCGGCTGGGGGCATATCCGAACTGGGACTGGTCGTTGAGGTCGTAGGCGTTCATCCCAGAGCGCTGTTCGCGACGATCATCGGTCGTTGGGCCGATGTGGATAGCCGAGATCGTGTCGAAGAAGGCCGACTGGTTACCGGCCGCGGCGTATCGGTGGGCCATGTCGAGTTCGAAGCCCGAGTTGTTTTCGGCGAAGAAGCCAAGGTCGACGATCGCCGGCGTCCGCATCAGCGAGGGGCGCAACGAGAAGTGAGGCCAGTGCCGGTTGGTCCGCTCGCCGGGGGCAAGATCCTCGAGAACCGCAGCGAACGCCGGGCTTCCGGGGTCGACGTAGTCGTGCACGCGGTAGTCGGTGCCGCCGGGGGCCGTGCGGGGCTCGCCCCCAACCAACCGATGGTCGTCGAGCGTCTCGGCGTAGTTGCGATTGAACAGGACCTGAGCAACCTGGGGCTCAACGGCCAGCGTGTCCAGCGCTCGGGTTACATAGCGGTCGGGCAGCAGGAACAGCCAGTCATCTTCGAGGTGCAGCCAGTAGGGCGTGTCGACCATGGTGCGCAACACGTTGAGGCTGGCGGCGTGGCCCTGTCGCCCCGGCCCTTTGGTCACGATCTCGAGGAAGGGATACCGGTCCTGCATCTGCTCGATATCGTCGGGCGACGATCCGTCGTCGACGACGATCCACCGGTCGATGCGCCCGACATCCTCGCAACACTGCAGAAACGAGTTGAGCATCTGCTCGAAAAGGATCCGTCGTCGGCAGGTGGTGATGGTGGCAGTGACCAGGCCGGGGCGGTGGGCAACATCGGCGGCGCCTCGACGAGCGTCGACGAGATGGGAGACCAGGGCCGCCGGAAAGCGGACCCGCCCCGGGATGGCCGAGACAATACCGAAGGGCAGGTTGCCCTCGAGACGTGGACGTTCGTCGCGGGGGACGCGGCGTCGCAGCAGGTCGGCGGTCATCTCGAAGCTCTCGCGCCGTCGACCCGTGTAGAAGGCGGTGACGGCGCGCTCGTCGCTGGCCCGCCACGCGTAGACGTCGGCCGCCACGAAGAGATCGTCGGCGACGGGCGTCGGCGTCTCGTCGGCGCGGCGGGCGTACAGGTAGGCCAGGTCGTGGCGTCCAGCGAGTCGGTGGAATCGGGCCAGGTCGTGCAGCGGTTCGGCTCGGCTCGGCCGCGATTGCCAACACTCGAGGTAGGC
>JAYUBX010000688.1:0-2084 GCA_043740665.1 Candidatus Neomicrothrix sp. | reverse complement strand
GCCATCGACCGACTTGACGACGGTGGTCGGCGACGACCAGCTTCAGTTCCGGAGAACGTCGAATGGCACCGAACGCGCCACGCTCGTGAAGTTCTCCGTCCCGGGCGCAGGCGACGAGCAGTCGATGACGTGGGACATCGTGCTCGAACCTCGCGTCGAATGGGAGCTATGCGTGGAGGTGACGGGTTCGGTTGGCAACGTCGCGGTCGCGTCGAGGTACCGATGTGACGAGCCTGTCGAAGATTCCCAACCATCGCGGCAACTCCAAGTGTGGCAAGCCGCCATGCCCCTGATCGACACCGACCACGCAATCCTCAAAGACGCGCTCGACCAGACCGCCGAAGACCTCGGTGCCCTGCGCATCGTCGACGCTGTCCACCCCGACGACGTCATCATCGCCGCGGGCGCGCCCTGGTTCATGACCTTGTTTGGCCGGGACTCGTTGCTGACATCGTTCATGGCACTCATCGTCGACCCCGACATCGCCCTCGGCGTCCTCCGCACCCTGGCTCGCCTCCAAGGGCACCTAGTCGACCCCGTGACCGAGGAGGAACCCGGCAAGATATTGCACGAGGTGCGCTTCCACGACCGGGCCTCGCGTTCTTTCGCTGACGGGACGATCTACTACGGGTCGATCGATTCGTCACCGTTGTTCGTGATGTTGCTCGGTGAACTGCGTCGGTGGGGCGTCGAGCCCCACGCGGTGGACGAACTACTCCCTCACGCCGACCGGGCGCTGGCTTGGATCGACCAGTATGGCGACCGTGACGGCGATGGTTACGTCGAGTACCAGCGGGCAACGCCGAACGGATTAGCCAACCAGGGTTGGAAAGATTCGTGGGACGGCGTCACCTTCGCCGACGGGCGCCTTCCCGAAGGGCCAATCGCGCTTTGTGAGGTGCAGGGCTATGCGTACGCGGCCTACCTCGCCCGCACACACTTCGCCATTGAACAGGGCGACTCGGCGCTGGCTGATCACTACCGCCAGAAGGCGTCCGCCTTGAAGGAGCAGTTCAATCGCGATTTCTGGCTCGAAGACCGAGGCTTCATCGCGCTCGCCCTCGACGGTGACAAACGTCCCGTCGACGCCATCACATCGAACATGGGTCATTGTCTGTGGTCCGGCATTCTCGAGGAAGACAAGGCCGCGCGTGTGGCCGCCCATCTCATGTCGCCCGAGTTGTTCAGCGGGTGGGGCGTGCGCACGCTCGCCACATCGATGGCCGCGTACAACCCCCTCAGCTATCACAACGGCTCAGTGTGGCCACACGACAACGCGATCATCGCGGCCGGCCTCGCCCGCTACGGCTACGTCAACGAGGCGCACCGCATCATCGAGGCCGTGCTCGATGTGAGCGCGCACAACGAGGGGCGGCTCCCCGAGCTGTTCAGTGGAATCAGTCGCGATGAACTCCCCGTGCCGGCGGTCTACCCGACATCCTGCAGCCCGCAAGCATGGGCCGCCGCCGCTCCCCTGGCGTTCCTCCGCACCTTGTTGCGGTTCGACCCGTGGATGCCGCATCGCACCCTCTGGGTCGCGCCCGAACTGCCAGACAGCATGAGCCGGTTGGCCGTGTCGCGCATCCCGCTCGATGGGCAGCGGGTGACGGTGCAGGTCGCGTCGGGCGACGTGCAGGTGACCGGCGTCGCCGAGGACGTCGAGGTCATCACCACGGCGCGCTCGCCGATCACCGCCGTGTTCTGACCCGATCGGCTCGCCCAGCCACCCAACTTGCGTTCCGTATGTCTGCTCAGCCGACTTGGAGTACGCAACTTGCGTGGGGTGGTCGATATCGAACGCGGAAAGGTCGGCGACCACGACATCCGCGAGAGCACGCGTCACACCGTCACCCAGACCGTCGCGGTCGATGTCGACGAGGAGCCCGAATCAATTGCGGCGAGCGGCCTCGATGCCCGCCGCCGCGAGCACAGACGCACAGTTCTCGCTGCCCGATACCGCCGCGGTCTTCAGGCCGGTACTGCGGAGCCGGCGAACCAGCGCGATGGTCGGCCGATACGATTCGACGCCATGGCGAGCCAAGCTCATCGAGAAAGGAGCGATCGCTTCGCCCGCGCCGATTCGT
>JAYUBX010000687.1:0-1511 GCA_043740665.1 Candidatus Neomicrothrix sp. | reverse complement strand
GTCATCTGCGACATGATGGGCATCCCGCGCAGCGAGTTCGGCACGGTGATGGACGCCACCAACGTGATCCTGGGCGCCGGCGACCCCGACATGCTCGGGGGCAAGGACGCCATGACGGCCATGTTCGAGGCGGGCATCACCCTGACCGGCCTCATGAACGAACTGGCCGAGTTCCGCCGCACCAACCCGGTCGACGACCTGACGTCCGAGCTGGTGCACAACGACGTCGGCGAGGACATGCTGGCGCCCGAGGACCTCGGTCCCTTCTTCATCCTGCTGGCCGTCGCTGGCAACGACACGACCCGTACGGCCACCAGCCTCGGCATGCAGTTACTGGCTGACAACCCCGATCAGCGCAAGATCTGGCAGGACGATCTCGATGGTGTGTCGGCGACGGCGGTCGAGGAGATCGTGCGCTGCGCGTCACCCGTCACCTTCATGCGCCGCACCGCGACCGAGCCGGTGACGGTCTCGGGCCACGACTTCGACGAGGGCGACAAGCTGGTGCTGTTCTACGGCGCCGCCAATCGGGATCCTCGGATCTTCGATGATCCCGACCGCTTCGACGTGCGCCGCGACCCGAACCCTCACATCGGCTTCGGTGGCCCCGGGCCGCACTTCTGTCTCGGGGCGCATCTGGCCCGCCGCGAGTTGGGGGTCATGTTCCGTCAGCTGCTGACTCGGCTCCCCGACATCGAGCCGACCGGCGATCCGGTCTTTCTCGAAGCCATGGGCATCCCCCTCGTCGGCGGCGTGAAGTCCTACCCCGTGCGGTTCACCCCGACCGCCCGGGTCGGCGCCGTCTGAACACGGTGTCCAGATTGCGGGTCGGCGAGGGCCCGTGGGTAGATTCGGCGGGTACCCGCCCCCTTTCCAGGAGCAGCGAAGCACCGTGAAGACTCCCGTCCGCGTTGCCGTCACCGGCGCCGCCGGCCAGATCGGCTACAGCCTCCTCTTTCGCATCGCCAGTGGCGCGATGCTCGGCGCCGATCAGCCCGTGATCCTGCAACTGCTCGAGATCACGCCGGCCCTCGATGCCCTCAAGGGTGTCGCCATGGAGCTGGAGGATTGCGCCTTCCCGCTGCTCGCCGGCATCGAGCAGACCGACGACCCGAACGTGGCGTTCGGCGACATCGACTACGGGCTGCTCGTCGGTTCCCGTCCCCGGTCGAAGGGCATGGAACGCAAGGATCTGCTCGAGGCCAACGGCGCCATCTTCACCGTGCAGGGCAAGGCGCTGAGTGACAACGCAGCCTCTGGTGTGCGCATCCTTGTGGTGGGCAACCCGGCCAACACCAATGCCTTGATCGCCATGAATAACGCGCCGAACATCGACAACGCCCGGTTCACGGCCATGACCCGTCTGGACCACAACCGAGCCCTTGCTCAGTTGGCGGCCAAGACGAACTCGACGGTCAACGACATCACCAAGCTGACGATCTGGGGCAACCACTCGGCCACCCAGTACCCCGACATCTTCCGCGCCGAGGTGAACGGCCAGAACGCGGCCG
>JAYUBX010000686.1:0-1616 GCA_043740665.1 Candidatus Neomicrothrix sp. | reverse complement strand
TTGAGCAGTTGCGGCAACAGGCCGTAGAGCGCGAAGGCGCTGACCAACAGAAACAGGACACGCCACAGGATCTTCCACCGAGATGGCCGTTCGGGGGCGCTGACCGTCGGATCGACGGTGGCCATCGGGTTGGACGGCCCGAGAGCCGATTCGTAGATCGGTCGAGGTGGAGGCTGACCATCCGGCACCGGGGGAAGGGGGCTGGTCACGGCTGGCGTGGGCCTCGGCCCTCGACGGCCTTGCGGGCGGATCGGTCCATCACCGAGGTGATCACGCCGGGAGCGGCACCGGCACCGATGGCCAGCAGTCGGCTGCCGATGTCGGGCATCAGGGCAAACCGGCGCTTCTCGATGCCGGCGACGATGCATGTCGCCACCTGTTCGGGCTGGATCGGCTTGAACGATCCACTGATCGCCCGCGTCTCGTCCGGCTTGTACTGGTCCTCCCAGGCCAGTTGCGGCGTGTCGACGTCGGGCGGGTAGCAGCAACCGACATGCACACCATGGGGGCGCATCTCGGCCCGTAAGGCCTCGAGCAGACCCCGCACCGCGAACTTGGCTGCCCCGTACGCGGTGTAGCCGAACACACCCACCAGACCGGCGTCGGACGAGACCCCGACGATCGAGCCGGCACCCCGCTCGACCATGCCAGGAACAACGGCGCGAATCGGCCACAGCGTGCCGAAGTAATCGACATCCATCATCTCGCGGAAGACGTCGTCGTCGAGATCCTGGAAGTACCCGGGTCGGGCCACCCCGGCGCTGCAGACCAGGATCTCGATCGGTCCCCGTTCGGCGGCGATGGTCGCGAACGTCGCGGCCACCGCGGTGCGGTCACTCACATCGAGCGACCACGACGCCGCGTCGGCGCCGGCCGCCGTGAGCTCGGCGACGGCCGCCTCGAGCAGTTCGGGACGGCGGGCCACGACGGTGAGCTGGGCGCCCTTGGCCGCCAGCGCGTGGGCGGTGGCCAGGCCGATGCCACTCGATCCTCCGGTGATGACGGCGTGACGGCCAGTGATGGAGCTCATCGGGCCAACGTTACGTCGCCGTCGGCTTTCGGCAGCACCTCTGCCAGCCGGCGGTCCTCACCGTCGTTGGCCGTCGCGATCGTCGGGCCCGATCAGCCAAGGGCACCGGACCCACGCAGCTCGGCGATGCGAGCGTCGTCCCACCCGAGCACGTCGTGCAGCACCTCGTCGGAGTGCTGGCCGACGGTCGGCGCCTTGGTCGGCGGCGGAAGCTCCTCGCCTACCAGCTTGATCGGGCTCGGCAGCATGTCGATGCCGTGGTCGGCGGCCGGCAGCCAGGGCATGCGGTCCTGGAACTGGGGATCGTCGGCGATGGTCTGCGGGGTGTTGACCGGTGCCAGCGTCGTGTTGTTCTGCTCGCCAAAGACCACCCATTCGGCCGTGGTGCGCGTCTTGAAGATGGCCGCGAGCTCGTCGCGGAGCTCGAGATCGCCGCGGGCGTGGTCAGCGTACTGGCTGCCCGGATGGGCATCGAACAGCTCGGGTCGGCCGATGCCGACGCAGAAGTTCTTCCAGAACTCGCGCTCACTGGCCATGAAGATGACGTGGCCATTGGACGACTCGTAGATCTGATAGCGCACACCAC
>JAYUBX010000685.1:0-4129 GCA_043740665.1 Candidatus Neomicrothrix sp. | reverse complement strand
GCCGTGCGCGAGCGAACCGACTGGAAGACCTGTCGGGCCGGCCTTCCAGTTCCGTTCGACACGTACCACCTCGACGACCAGCCGGAGGCGATCCGATCCGCGATCGCCGGCCGAGCCCCGGCGGTCATCGCCGACACCGACCAAGGCCTCTTCGTCCTCCTGGGACCGGCCGACCTCGAACGCTGCGATGCCTCGCCCGACAAGCTGACCGCCGCCCTCACCGACGCCGCCGAACAACACCGCCTCGACTGGCCCTGACACGCAACCGGACGGAACCGGCCGCTCGCGCTCGGCCGGATCTACGCTCCCGCCATGGCCTCGACCACGCCGCACTACCGCCGCCAAATAGGTCGCCTGCATGCGGGCCAGTGGGCCTGTGAACCCACCCTCAACCACGGGTAGAGTCCGGCGATTCGTATGACCCTTGGGGAGCGCGCTATGTCGACCAGACCGTTGGAACAAGCTGTTGCATCTACACGTGCGGTGCTCGCCGCGGTGGCGCCAGGTCAACTCGACGCGGGCACACCGTGTGCCGATTGGAAGGTCAGCGACCTCATCAACCACATCGTGGGTGGTCAGTAGTTCTTCGCAAGCGGCGTGACCGCCACACCTCCCGCCGGGGGCGAGGCGGACTTCTCCGCGGGTGATTTCGTGGCGGCATTCGACGAGGCGTCCAAGGCATGCCCCGATGCGTCCAACGGCGAGGGCGTCATGGACAAGGTGTTGTCCCTGCCGTTCGGCGAGATGCCCGGCCGCGCGTTCGTCGGGCTCGCGGCGACCGACACGTTCACCCACGGCTGGGACCTCGCGAAGGCAACCGGCCAAGACACCAACCTCGCTCCTGAACTCGCTGCGGTCCTCGGCAGAACGGTCTGACCCCAGCGTCCGATCAACCCCAAGACAACCAGCTCCCCGATAGCCCTCGAGCCCCAAACGTGGTGAAAATGACAACGGGTGGGCGATCGAGGACTCGAACCGCTGACCTCTGCGGTGTCAAGGCACGAATGCGGCACCCGACGCACCCCGAGGCGCTCGATCGGGTCAGAGGCTGGCGAGGTGACCGGTGTCGTTGAACCCGCGCAGCACCCAACGCTTGGGTTCCACCACGATGCGCGAGATCGAGCCGTTGTCGGCGCCGATGAATGCCCAGCCCTGCGATCCGGTGGCGTGGGCCAGGATCTCGCCGATGGTGCCCCCGTGGGCGACGACCACCACCCGCTGGTCGGGGTGAGCAGCCGCGATGCGACGAATGCCGGCCCCGACCCGGGCGGTGAAATCGGCCGCCGGTTCGGCGCCGGGGATGACGTCCCATCGCTGCTCGCGAAACATCTGCATGACGATCGGATCGAGGTCGGCCACCTTCTGACGAAACAGCTCACCCTCCCAGTCGCCCAGGTGCACCTCGCGGAGGTCGGGTTCGACGATCGGGGTCAGACCGAGGCGGGCGGCGAGGGGCGCGGCGGTCTCGTGGGTGCGCCGCAGGGTGGTGACATAGATGGCGTCGAACGACTCGCCGCTGAGCCGTTCGCCGACACGCTCGGCCTGGGCGCGGCCCTCGGGCGCCAGCGCCGGATCGCCGTGCCCGTCGACCAGTGCGAACGACGTACCCTCGACCAGCGGCTCGGACTCGCCGTGGCGCACCAGCACCAGTTCGGTGGCTCCGGATGGCAGCTCGTATCGAGTTTGGCGAAACACGCGAGGTTCGGGCATGGCGTCTGAGAGTAGAGGCAGCCGGGTCCTCGTGAGGTCGCCGTGACCCAGATCCATCCCAGCGGCATCGACCCCAACGTAGTGGCCAAGGTGGTGGCTCGCCGTGGGCGACTTCATGCCTTCGAGAGCCTCGACCCCCACCACACCGCGTTGATCGTGATTGACCTGACCGTCGCATCGGTGGAACGGGACGGGGGCTGCCGGACGGTGATCGCCCCGATCAATGCCGTAGCGGCCGCGCTGCGAGCCGTTGGCGGAACCGTCGCCTGGGTAACTCCGCGTGGCGGCCCCGGCGTGGAGGACAACCTGGCGGCAATCCTCGGGATCGAACGAGCCCGAACGTTCGCCACTGAGTCGGCGCCCGATTCGCCCGGCGCGGCCACCTGGCCGGAGCTGGATGTCGTCGCCGGCGACCTGGCCGTCACCAAGCTCGGCGCCAGCGCCGTCTTCCCCGGCCGCTGCGACCTGCACCACCAGCTCCAGGTCCGCGGAGTCGACACCGTGCTGATCGCCGGGACGGTGACCAACGTGTGCTGCGAGTCGTCGGCCCGAGATGTCACCGAGCTCGGGCTATCGCGTGACCATGATCTCCGACGCCTGCGCCGGTCATGGCCACGGTCTGCACGAGGCATCGCTGACGACCTTCTGCCGAATCTTCGGCGATGTCCGCCCCGCCGCCGAGGTCATCGACCTCTGCCGTCTGGGTGACGACCGCACCCGGCAGTCGACCTGATTGCTTCTCTCTCGACGACCGCCGCCCTAGGCGACGGCGACGCCATCGCCCTCGTAGCCGAGCAAGCCGAACTGAGCCCCCCTTGAGCCGCCGGGCTGCTCGGGTTCTCACGTCAATATGTTGACCGACTGATTGCCAGTGGGATCCTGCCGGCACGTCGACTCCCCGACAGCTGCTATCGCAAGATCCCCGCCCGAGCTGTGCTCGCCCACCGGGCCCAGAAGACTGCGAGCAAGCAGGGATCGCCACTCTCGCCCAGCGGCTCGGACTCGCCGTTCTGTGGAGTCCAGTGCACCCCCGCGGTGCACTTGACTCCCGAGAATGGAAACGATCACATCATTCGGCGCTGATCGGATCGATGATCGAGGTCACGCGGCTGACGACGTTGGCGGGGAAACCGCCGCACTCGGCGTGTTCGCGCACCGCGGCCTCATCGTCGGCGACGTAGACGCAGTAGATCTTGTCGGCGGTGACGTAGCTGCGCTGCCACTGGGCTCTCGGCGCCATGTCGGCAAGCACCTGGTTGTGGACTTGGCCGAGATGGTGTGCGGCTCGGCTGTGCTCAGGCTTCCGGCTCCGGGCAGGTCACGTTCGACCACGTACTTCGGCGTGGTGGGCTCCTTGTGTTGTTGAGGTTACGAGGAACCTATGACGGCGGCCCGTTCGCGCACATCGGGCGGGATGTGCATTCGGGCCGGAAGAACTACCCACCGCTCACGAAGGCCGAACGAGGCGGTTCGAGAACGCGAACGCCGTTGCCGCCGAGCGCGATGACACGTCGAGCTTGGTGAAGATGTTCGAGACGTGGCGGGCCACGGTCTTCTCACTGAGAAACAGCGTGTCAGCGATCTCGCGGTTGCTCTGTCCAGTAGCGATGGCACGCAGGACCCCGAGCTCGCGGGGACTCAGACCGCACAGCGGGACCGATCCGCCCTCGAGCGCCGGCAGATCGGCTTGGGCGACGAGGCGCTCGAAGCACGCCCGTGCCGACGCACATTCGCGGGTGGTGTCGTCAATGTCGCCGAGGGCCTGATAGGCCCGGGACAGCAGCACCCGCGTCACCGCGGCTTCGTAGGGCGCATCCAGTTCCTGCCAGAACGTCAGCGCCATCCGCAACACTCCCAGCGCCACGACGGGCTGGCCTTGCGCAAGGGCGATGGCACCTTGGCTTCCGTGGGCGGCCGCACGCAGGCCGGGACTGTCGAACACGTCCGCGGTGTCGGCCAGCTCGATCGCCGACGCTTCGGCGAGCACCAGATCGCCGGCGGCCAGCGCGATCTTGACCTGCGCGGCGTGCAGGGGTGCTCGTTCGAGGCGGCTGCCACCGAAGCCGGCGATCGCCGCGGCAATCGACGAGGTGGCCGCCTCGAGGTTGCCCTGAGCCAAGCGCAAAAGTGCGAGGCCGGGTTGTGGGTCGCGGCCGATTTCGTGGCACCGGTTGTAGGCGTCGTCGGCCCCGGCCAGATCGCCGCGTCGACGACGGATCTCGGCCACCGTGTAGAACCCGTCCGCCACCGCGAACACGTCGATGCCGGCCACGTCGCGGCACGCGTCCAACGCCTCGACTTCGGGCAACGCCAATCCTTCGGCCACATGCGCCTGCTTGACGAGAGCTCGACCTTCGAAGAACCCGCCGAGCGCGACCAGCGTGTCGTCCTGATAGCGCAGCCCGAGCTGCTGCATTCG
>JAYUBX010000684.1:0-1916 GCA_043740665.1 Candidatus Neomicrothrix sp. | reverse complement strand
GTCGCCAGCGCGACGCCGACTTCGGCGACCCGGCCGTCGTCGCCGATGCGTACGTCGGCCACCCGCTCGCCGTCGACATCGACGACCATGCCGTTGCGGATCAGCACGATCGGCCCCGAACAACCGCGGGCGGCTCGGCTGGGTCAGACCCGGCCGGGTCGGGCTCGACAGGAACCGAGACCCGGGGTCCGCCGCTAGGGTTCGATCGATGGACGATCTCTACGACGACACCACCGAGACCGAGCGAGAGGTGCTCACCTGGTCGATCTTCGGCGAGGCCTCGAGAGCGCTGGCGATCCAGGTGGCGGACAGCGGATTCCGTCCCGACATCGTGTTGGCCATCGCTCGTGGCGGACTGACGGTGGCCGGCGCCCTGGGCTACTCGTTGTCGGTGAAGAACTGCTTCGCGATCAGCGTCGAGTACTACACCGGCATCGACACCCGGCTCGACGTGCCGGTCGTGCTGCCACCCATGCCTGACCTGGTCGCGGTCCGCGACCTCAACGTGCTGATCGCCGACGACGTGGCCGATACCGGCGACACGCTCTCGATGGTCCACCAGATCATCGAGGGTCACGTCAAGGAAGCTCGGTCGGCGGTGCTCTACAAGAAGCCACGGTCGATCATCCAACCCGATTACGTCTGGCGCGAAACCGACCAGTGGATCACCTTCCCCTGGTCGGCCGATCAACCCCTCGTCTCGATCGACGAGTCCCTCGGATGACCGCCCGAGCTGACGATGGGGTCCGACGAGATGGGGTCCGACGAGATGGGGTCCGACGATGAGGGTCGTGGCCGAGTTCACGATCGAGCCGTTCGTCGATGGCGCGCCCGGTGAGCACGTGTTGGCCGCTCTCGCCGCGGTGCACGCGGCCGGACTCGAACCCGACGTCGGGCCCTTCGGCAGTTCGGTCTCGGGCGAGCTGACCGAGGTCACCGCGGCCGTGGCCCAGATGCTCGATGCGGCCACCCGCCACGGCGCATCACGCGTCTCGGTACAGCTCACCACTGCTCCCGCCTGACGGGTTGCGACGCGGCGATCACGCTTCGGGCCGGTTGAGGTAGTTGTAGACCGTGAACCGGCTGACGCCCAGCACCTCAGCCACCTGCTCGACCGACTTTCGCAGCTGGAACGCCCCTCGGTCATTGAGCAGCTTGACGGCCCGCTGCTTGTCGATCCGCGACACGTCCGACCACGACACGCCAATCTCGCGTTCAACAGCGGACAGGTACCAGTCAATGTCTCGGGGCCGGTCGGGCAGACGGACACCGGCGGCCAATTGGCCCTGCCAGTGCAGGGACACATCGCCCGGTTGCACGTTGGCCGGCTCGACGACCTGGGCCCCAATGGCATCGGCGAGTGGCCGAATGGCGTCGAGAAACGGGCTGGCCACCCCGATCACCGTAGTGCTCACCGTCGCATGGTCGCGCCCCTTACCGGACGTGCGCGAGGCTGGGCAGATGGCTGTTGCCCTGACCCCTTTCCGTCGCGCCGCCCAGGACGCGGATGCCCTTCGGGCCCGATGTGGTGTCGATTCATTCGGGGTCGCCGTCGTACTCGGGTCGGGCCTCGGGGCCTTTGCCGATCGGCTCGACGACGCCGATCGGTTTCCGATGAGCGATCTGGCCGGATTCCCAGCTCCGGCGGTGACCGGTCACGCCGGTGAGGTCGTTGTCGGTCGGCTCGGCGACCAATCGGTGTTGGTACTGGCCGGTCGCGTGCACCTCTATGAGGGCTACTCGGCCCACGAGGTGGTTCACGGCGTACGCGTCGCCGCCGCGGCGGGCGTACACACCACCGTGCTGACCAATGCCGCCGGCGGCATCCGCCCCGACCTGGCCGTCGGGTCGTTGGTTCGCATCTCGGACCACCTCAACCTGTCGGGGGCCAATCCCCTGACCGGTCCCCACGACGG
>JAYUBX010000683.1:0-4856 GCA_043740665.1 Candidatus Neomicrothrix sp. | reverse complement strand
GGGTCGCGCCACATGAACCAGATGGTGGGGCCGTCGGTGCCGAGTTGGGTGTCGCCCGTGACCTTGAAGCCGAACCGCTCGTAGTAGGGAACGTTGGCTTCCTTGGACGATTCGAGGTAGGCGGGCAGACCGTCGGCATCGCACCGGTCGGTGATCTGGCGGATGAGCCCGGCGCCGATGCCCTTGCCCTGAGCCACCGGGTCGGTGCCGACGACCGACAGGTACCAGTGCGGCTCACGCGGGTGCTGCGACTCGACCTTGCGCTCGACCTCGAGCGACGCCGGCAACCGTCGCCCGAACGCCCGCAGCAGGGACGGCAGCGATCGCAGGATGTCGCCGTTGCTCAGCTTCCAGTGGCCCGGCGGCTTCCACAACGATGCTCCCGAGAGGTCGGGCGTCGTGTACACCTCGCCCCTGGACAGGGCGCTGAGCAGGTAGGCGCGGAACACCTGGGCGCTGCGCCGCTGACGCGACGATTCGTCGGGGAACAGCCAGCCCCAGACGGGGTCGTCGTCGAAGGCGCGGGCCAGCGTCTGTGACAGCGCGGCACGATCAGCGCTGACGGCTTGACGGATGGTGGGAGCCTTGGCGGCCGGTCCCTGGCTGGATGAGTCGGTCATGGCAGTCGGTACCAGCCGTCCATGTGGTCGAGCATGGCGTCGGCCACCAGGCCCCGTTCGGGGATGGTGTTGGCCATGCCGTAGATCGGAGCCATGCCCCCCTCGGCCGAGGGGTTGAGGCGAACCTCATCGATCGAGGCCCGCAGGTCGGCCAGGAAGTGCTCGGTGAACCCGGGCTGGGTGTGGCGCTGGGTGACACACAGGTGCAGGGCGGCCGGTCGGTGCAGGCCGTTGAGGCTCCAGCCCCGGGTGCTCATGGCGTCGAGCACCCGGTAGATGTCGAGGGTCTCGTCGGTGCTCTGCACCGCCACCACGAACAGCGGATCGCCGAAGATCTCGAGCTCGGGGAAGCCGTTGCGTAGCCCGGCCTTGACCTCGTCGGCGACGGCCAGGATCCGTCCGGTGGCGTCGAGATACCCCGACTCGCCGATCGACACCAGCGCCGCCCAGCAGGCCGCGCTCAACGCGCCCGGCCGGCTGCCGGCGAACGACGGCGAGGCGTAGAGCCCACCCGGCCAGTCGGTGATGGTGAAGTACTGGTGGTGGCGCAGTTCCATGTTGCGGTAGAGCACCACCGACGTGCCCTTGGCCGCGTAGCCGTACTTGTGGGTGTCGGCCGACATCGAGGTGACGCCCGGCAGTCGGAAGTCGAACGGCGGCACCGGGTAGCCGAGCTTCTCGGCCCACGGCAGCACGAAGCCGCCGAGGCAACCGTCGGTGTGGAAGCCGATTCCCCGGCTACGGGCCAGCTCGCTCAGCTCCTCGATCGGGTCGATCACGCCGTGGGGGAACGAGGGCGCCGAACCGACGATGACGATGGTGTTGTCGGTGATGGCGGCCTCGGTGGCGGCCACGTCGGCTCGCCAATCAGGGCCGGTCGGCACGTGGACGATCTCGATGCCGAAGTACTGGGCCGCCTTGTCGAAGGCGGCATGGGCGCTGATGGGCACGATCATCTGCGGCTTGGTGATGCCCCGGGTGGCCAGCGCATGGTCTCGGTAGGTCTTCATGGCCAGCTGGATGCTCTCGCTGCCGCCTGACGACACGGTGCCGCACACGCCGGTGTCGGATCCCGGGCCGCCGCCGATCGCGGCACCGCCCAGCATCGACGCGGTCATGGCCACGATCTCGCTCTCGTACTTCACCGCGCTGGGCCAGAGATCGGTGTGCAGCGGGTTGGCCTGCGAGTTCAACGCGTAGACCTGGTTCAGGAACTCGATGTGGTCGTTGTCGCCGTTGTAGACCGAGCCCGAGGCGTAGCCGTCCTCCCAGCGGGACGATTCGAGCTCGGCCATCTCGCGCATCTCGGCCAGCACCTCGTCGCGGTCGCGTCCCTTCTCCGGGATGGCGGCGAACGTCTCGTAGCGCTCGCGGTAGTCCTTGACGGTCGGCTCGGCCGGCCGTTCGGTATCGGTCATGGAGTGGTCCCTTTCAGTGCTCGCCGCGATGGCGGTCAGCGCTCGCCGCGGTGGCGGTTGAGCTTGGCGTACAGGCCTTTGTTCTTCTTGTACAGGTCGACGAAGGTGTCGAAGAGTTGGTCGTAGGTCGCCCGGTTGCGGGGATCGGGTTCGAACGTCTCGGTGATGGCGATACGGGCGGGGATGTCGTCCCACTTCAGCTGGCCGAGGGCGACGGCGGCCGAGAAGCCGGCGCCGCGCACGTTGGCCAGCACCGGGTCGGCCACCTGGCGGATGGGTCGGTCGAGCACGTCGGCCAGGATCTGGCACCACAGCGGCGACCGGGCACCACCCCCGACGAAGTTGAGGTGCTCGAACCGGCGTTTGGTGAACTTCTCGGCCGCCTCGTTCATCCATCGGGTGTTGAGGGCGACACCTTCGAACACCGACCGCACCAGGTGCGACCGATCGGTCGCCATCGACGCGTTGAACCAGCCGCCCCGCAGGTGGTGGTTGTCGACCGGCGTGCGCTCACCGTTGAGCCAGGGCAAGAAGATCACGTTGCCGCTGCCCGGTGGGGCGCTGGCAGCCAGCGCGTTGAGCCGGTCGAGCATGTCGTCGGGCACTGGGCCCGAGCCGAGTTCGTCGTCGGGGTAGAGCACGTTGTCGATCAGCCAGGTGATGCACTTGCCGGCGGTGTCCTGCTCGGTGGCGACCCAGTAGCGCTCGGGGATACCCGACGGCAGCGAGGTGATGTTCGACAGGATGTCGGTCTTCTTGAACGGCACGTGGCACGACACCCACGAAGACGTGCCGATGTAGAGGTGACCCTCGAAGTCACGGACCGCGCCCGAGCCGATGCCGGCCGACGCGGTGTCGCCGGTGCCGGCGATCACCTGCACGTGGCGCCCGAGCCCGAGCTCGGCGGCGGCCTGCTCGGTCAGGGGACCGATGATCGAACCGGTGGGCACCAACTCGGGCAGCTTGGCCCGGTCGATGCCGATCCAGTCGACCAGCTGGTCGTCGTAGCCGACCCGGGTCAGGTCGCGGTTGTCGGTGGCCCACGCCCCGACGATGGTGTCGTACGACGCCACCGCCCGCCCGGTGAGTCGCAGGTTCAGGTAGTCCATCGGCTCGAGGAACGTGGTGGCGGCGGAATAGACCTCGGGCCGTTCGTGCTTCAGGAAGAGCATCTGGCCGACGGGGTCCTTGCCGGTGCGAGACGGCACGCCGCCGGTCACGCGCAGCCACTGGCGTAGCTTCTTGGCGTTGTACCCGACGGTCGGCACGATCACCCCGCCGCCCGAGACCTTCTGGGCGTAGCGGGCCCCGCGGGTGTCCATCCAGCTGATGGCGTTGCCGATGTGGCGGCCGTCGGCGCCCACCGCCACCGTCGTCATCCACTGGGTCGTGACGGCCATGGCGGTGATGTCGTTGATCGGCACCAGGCCCCGCGCCAGCAACCGGCGGGTGGCGGTGACGATCGAGTTCCACCACTGTTCGGGGTTCTGCTCGACGCCGCCGTCGGGCAACAGGATCAGCTCGTTGGTCTCGTACTCGTGCCCGATGATGTCGCCCGCGACCGACACCAGCGCCACCTTGGGTCCGCCAGTGCCGAGGTCGACGGCCAGCACGTGAGCGAGGGTCGGGCGCGGCGTCTCGGTCGTGGCGGTCTCGGTGTCGCTCATCGTTTCCCCTACTGGATCCGGACCCCACGTCCGGCCTCCGCTCACGCTAGTGCTGTGTCCAACCTTCCCCGTTTTTGCGCACCCTGACGCGCAAAGACGGGGAAGGTTGCCGGTGGGGAGGGGGAAGTCAGTCCTTGCGGGCGCGGCTGGGGGCGACGCGGGGGGGTTCGTTGGGTTGCTTGGGGTAGACGGGGGGCCAGGGCGCGTCCATCAGGCCGTTGGCCATGTCGCGCTCGGACCAGGCCAGGAGCGGCTCGAGCGACTGCGGGTTGTCGACCATGTCGGCCCACGGATCGCCGCGGCGGGCCACCAGCGCCGGCACGGTGGCGATGGTCAGCTCGTCGGGGTGCAGGGTGTCGACCTCGGCCCACGTCATCGGGGTCGACACCTGGGCGCCGGGCCGGGCCCGCACCGACCACGCGCCGAAGATGGTCTTGTGGGGCGCGTTCTGGTTGAAGTCGACGAAGACCCGCTCGCCGCGCTCTTCCTTCCACCACGCCGCTGTCATCAGGTCGGGCCGCCGCCGTTCGAGCTCGCGGGCCAACGCCACGGCTCCGGCGCGCACCTCGTACGACGTCCAACGCGGTTCGAGCCGAACGTAGATGTGCAGGCCCTTGTTGCCGCTGGTCTTGGGCTGACTGACCAGGCCGAGCTCGTCGAGCAGCTGCTGCACCTCGTGGGCGCCCTCGCGGATCATGGCGAAGTTCACGCCGGGGGTGGGGTCGAGGTCGATGCGCAGCTCGTCGGCGTGTTCGAGGTCGGCCGCCTTGGCCGGCCACACGTGGAATCCGAGGCATCCGATGTTCACGGCCCACACCACATGGGCGATGTCCTCGATCACCAGCGCCTCGGACTCGGTGCCGTTCGGCGTCGAGACGATGGCGGTGGCCAGCCAGTCGGGCCGCTTCTCGGGCACCCGCTTCTGGAAGAACGACTTGCCGCCGGCTCCGTCGGGGAAGCGCTGCAGCAGCACCGGACGGCCACCCATCGACCGCAGGATCGGCTCCTCGACGGCGAGGTAGTAGTTCACCAGGTCGAGCTTGGTGTCACCCCGCTCGGCGAAGAACACCTTGTCGGCGCTGGTGACGGCCACGGTGTGGCCGGCCAGTTCGAGGGGGACGGTGACCTTCTCGCTCACCGACGCACCGTAC
>JAYUBX010000682.1:0-2102 GCA_043740665.1 Candidatus Neomicrothrix sp. | reverse complement strand
CGGCATCCATCGGCTGCACGACGGCCGCACGGTCTTCGCCGGCCAACGACTCGACGGGTTCTACGTCGACGTCGGCTCGGTGTTCGACCTGCTCGACCTACGGCCGTTCCAGAACCTGCACCTACTGCCGTCGGCCGCGGCCGGTGGCGTCGACGGGCTACGCTCGTACAACGTTCACACCCTTGCCCTCGAAGTGCCCACCAGCGACCTGACCGTCGACGGTTCGGTGCCCACCGACCCGATGTCGGCCAAGTCGGTCATCGGCGTGTGGGCCTCGGCCAGCCGCCAGAAGGCCCTCGTGCGCAACCCCGCCGGCCCCGACACGTCGAGCGGCCCGTGGGTGCAGGTGTCGCGCCTGGGCAACCCGCTGGTGAACGAGGCCCTCATCCCCATGGGCAAGAAGGACTACTGGAACTCGCTCGATCCGTCGACCGACTCGCAGTTCGCCCAGTACGTGACCAAACCCGAGTTGCAGGGGCTCATCCCGGCGCTCTACCCGGGCGTGTTCCCGAACCTGGCGGCCTACACCAAGCCCCGGGCCGACCTGGCCGCCATCCTGCTGACCCGGCATCCCGAGCGGCATCATCGCCGGGTTCCAGCATTACACCGGCCTGGTCCAGGCCGACGAACTGCGGCTGAACGTGGCCATCCCGCCCTCGTCGAGCCCGAACAACCTGGGCATCCTCGGTGGCGATCTGGCCGGCTACCCCAACGGCCGAAGGGTCACCGACGACGTGTTCACCATCGAGCTGCGGGCCATCGCCGGCGTCACCATCCCGCTGGTCGACCCGACCTTCACGCCCGACGGTGCCGCGTCGGTCGTGACCGACGGGGTGAGCACGCCGGGCAACGTGTCCTACAGCAAGTTCTTCCCGTTCCTCGCCGACCCGAAGGGCGGGTTCGAGGTGGTGCCGCCGTCATGACCACCATCGACCAGCACGACCACACCCACCCGCACACCCACGATCACCCTGACAACCAGCCGCACGAGCACGAGCACGAGCACGAAGCCGGTCAGCCTCCGATGGGCGGACCGGTCGTGGTCGACATCGGCGGCGACGTCGGAGCCCTGATCGTGCGGCTCGACCGGTCACGACTGGGAGGCGAGCTGCACCTGCGCCAGGCCACCTGGCACCACACCGTGCACACCGGCATCTGGGATCGTCCCCTCGGCGACCAGCTGGTGACCGTCGCCGTCTATCTGGCGCTCGTCGAGGGGACCTACGAGATCCTCGACGACACCGGATCGACGGTGCACCGCTTCACCGTCGACGGCGGAAAGGTGGCCGAGACCGACCTGCGCTCGAGCTGATCGACTGGTCAGCGGGTCGACCGAACAACTGACCCGCTGCACCCGTCCCGTAAGGTCGGGTCGGACCCCCGGCACCCGCCGATGGTCCGACCCGGCTCGACGGTCATGCCCGTCGAACCCGACGAAACGGAGCGCTGGTGGCTGCACCGCTCGACGCCGAACAGATCCGCACCATGCTCGGCCTCGAGCCGCATCCGACCTGCGGGTACGTGGCCGAGACCTATCGCAGCCCCGAGCGCATCGCCGCCGGCGGCCTGCCAGAACCGTTCGCTGATGGACGCCCGATCGGCACCGCCCTCAGCTTCATGGTCACCCACGGGCGACCGGTGCACCTGCACCGCATCCGCAACGACCAGCTCTACCACTTCCAACTGGGCGACCCGATCGAGGTGCTGATGCTCTTCGCCGACGGCACCTACGGCGAAGCCACGGTGGGCAGCGACCTGGCCGCCGGCCACGTGCTGCACCTCTTCCTGCCGGGCGGCACGTTTCACACGGCTCGACTGGTCGACGGCGGCGACTGGTTCCTCGGGGCCAGCACCGAATGGCCCGGTGTCGAACCGGCCGACGTCGAACCCGGCCACATCGACGACCTGGCGGCGCGGTTTCCGGCCGTCGCCGACCGACTGCGTTCGTTCCTACCACCCGGCTGAGTCGCAGATCGCGTCTACCCTCATCAAGGAGTCGTCAGCTGGGGCGGCCCGATGAGAAGGACTGCAGTGAAGCGGCTTGCCCTTTTGCCCGTATTCGCGCTGGTGATGGCCATCGCGCCGTTTGCGTCGGCCTTGCC
>JAYUBX010000681.1:0-1949 GCA_043740665.1 Candidatus Neomicrothrix sp. | reverse complement strand
GGTGCGAGTGCACCGGTACGCTACCTTCGGCGAGGTGCTGGCTCGTCACGGCGGGGGTCGCGGTTGCGAGATCTGCAAGCCGACCGTGGCGTCGATTCTGGCGACCCAGACGAACGGCTACATCCTCGCCGACGAGCAAGCGTCGTTGCAGGACACGAACGACCACTTCCTGGCCAATCTGCAAAAGGACGGCACCTATTCGGTCGTTCCCCGCATCCCCGGCGGTGAGGTCACACCGGCCGGGTTGATCGCCATCGGCGAGGTCGCCCGCGACTTCGGGCTCTACACCAAGATCACCGGGGGCCAGCGGATCGATCTCTTCGGCGCCCGGGTCGATCAGCTGCCCCCGATCTGGCAGCGCCTGATCGATGCCGGCTTCGAATCGGGCCACGCCTACGGCAAGTCGTTGCGCACGGTGAAGTCGTGCGTGGGCGAGGCCTGGTGTCGCTACGGCGTGCAGGACTCGACGTCGATGGCCATCGCGCTCGAGCTTCGGTATCGAGGCCTGCGCTCGCCCCACAAGATCAAGATGGGGGTTCGGGCTGCTCTCGCGAGTGCGCCGAGGCCCAGAGCAAGGACGTCGGAGTCATCGCCACCGAGCGAGGCTGGAACCTGTACCTGGGTGGCAATAGTGGCCAGCGACCTCGTCATGCGGTGCTGTTCGCCGAGGATCTCGACGACGACGGGCTGATCCGTCTGATCGACCGGCTCCTGATGTTCTACGTGCGCACCGCGGATCGGTTGCAACGCACGGCCTCGTGGCTCGAGCAGCTCGAGGGCGGCGTCGAACATCTGCGTCGGGTGATCGTGGATGACTCGCTCGGACTGTGTGCGGAGTTCGAGGCCGACATGGCTCGCCATGTCGATACCTACGAATGCGAATGGAAGGCGACCATCGAGCATCCTGAGCGGGTGGCCCGATTCGTGTCGTTCGTCAACGCTCCGGACGCGGTCGATCCCACCATCGTCTTCGTCGAGGAACGAGGGCAGATCCGGCCGGCCACCGTCGAGGAACGAATCACCGCTCGCGAGGTCGAGGTGGCGATCCGATGACGGTGCTGGACGAGCCCGCGGCGACACCGATCGATGATGAGTCGGCCGATGCATGGGTCGACGTCTGCGCCTTCGATGCGTTGGTTCGCGACCGGGGCGTGGCCGCGCTGGTGGGTGGCGATGCGGTGGCGGTCTTCCGTTGCTCACCCGACGACGCGGTGTACGCCATCGCCGACATCGACCCGTTCAGTGGGGCGTCGGTGTTGTCGCGAGGCATCGTCGGGTCGGCCGGTGATCGTACGACGGTGGCTTCGCCGATCCACAGGCAGCGCTTCGATCTGGCCACCGGAGCCGCCATCGACACGTCACTGGTGCGGGTGGCGACGTGGGTCGCACGCGTGCGAGGCGGACGGGTTCAGGTCGCGTGCGACCCCCGTTTGCCGTCGGCCGGGTAGCCGCCGAGTGTCGTCGGCCGCCTCGGCTTGCTCATCCTTGGGAAATGGATGCGAAACCGATCGGAACCACCCGGCGGCGAGCATGAGGCCATGACCGTCGGCCAGATCCTGACCGTGGGCGCGCTGCACGGTTGCACGGTGGCCATCACCGCCGACCGGCGGTGGGACGAGCAGACGCAGCTGCTCGAGCGCCGCGGCGCTCGCGTGATCCACGGGCCCACGATCCGCACGCTGCCCCTGGGCGACGAGGAGCGGCTGCGTCAGGCGACGCTCGACGTGATCGCCGAGCCGCCCGACATCGTGGTGTTCACCACGGGGTTGGGTGTCCGCAGCTGGCTGGCCGGTGCCGAGAGCCTGGGGCTGGGTGACGAGCTGGTCGAAGCCCTGCACCCCGCGCTGGTGCTGGCGCGTGGTTCGAAGGCGGTCGGCGCCGCCATGACGGCTGGCATCGACGTCGACTGGTGCACGCCCAACGCCCGCAATCGCGAGTTGATCGGTCAC
>JAYUBX010000680.1:0-5146 GCA_043740665.1 Candidatus Neomicrothrix sp. | reverse complement strand
ACCATGTGCCCCTGGGCGACCAGTTCGACCGCCCACGCGGCCACTGCCGCCAGCCAGCGCAGGCTCGGGGCGATCGGCGTCGGGCTGGTCGATGGGTCGATCGAAGAATCCGTCGACGAATTGTCGCCATCGGGTTGACCGGCCAACGAGACCAGCCAGCCGATGACGTCGCGGACCGAAGCCGACACTGCCGGGGCTCGACCGCCGGTCGGCAAGGCCACGCCGCGGTGAACGGCCCAGGCCGACGTCGCCTTGGCAGCCGCCAACCAGGCCCGCACCTCGTCGACCGACAGCGGGTTGCAGCCGTGGCCGCCGCCCCAGGCGATCAGCTCGGCACCGGACCACGTGGCCTGCAACTGGGTCACGCCCGGGGCCAGCACCTCGGTCGATCGTTCGGGGGCCCTGTCGGGCAGCGGCTCGCCGGTGAGCCGGGCCAACGCCCGCTCGAGCCGGTCCCGCTCGTCCTCGAAGTCGGCCACCACCTGGAAGCGCTCGTCGCCGGTCAGGCGCCGGACACTGATCAGGCTCTCGTCGGTCTCGTCGAGCAGCTGTTCGAGGGTGTTGCGCCACCGGTCGGGATCGGCCTCGAGCACGGCCAGATCGTCGGGCGCGGCCTCGCCGGCCGCCTCGGCGACCACGAGCGATTCGAATGACCAGGACGGTCCCGACGTCTCGAACGCCGAGGACGAGTCCACCAGCTGGGAACTCAATGCTTTTCCTCCGCCAATGTGGGCGGGGCCATCAACCACTTTGGGACGGCGCCAACCATGAGTGTACAACCCCAGACGAGCAGTGCGAACCAGCGCGGCGAACGCACCTCATCGGCGGCGAACATCACTGGACACAGCACTAGCCTGACCGACGACCGCCTCACCCGATGGTCGGGCCGCGAACCAAGGACGCCACCATGCCTGCTCCCGGACTGCATTCCGGATCACCGACCGACGACGCCATGAACCTGGCGATGTCCCAACAGGCCGTGCCGTTGTTCGAGGCGGTCAAGGCGTTCATCGCCACCGAGATCGACCCGATCACCGAGGAGTTCTATCGACTCGGCGAGGGACGCGCCGAGCGCTGGGGCTTCGGCGAGGGCCAACTCGAACTGCTCGATTCGGTGAAGGCCAAGGCCAAGGCCAACGGGCTGTGGAACTTCTTCCTGCCCGATGCCGACACCGGCGAAGGTCTGTCGAATCTCGACTACGCCTACATCGCCGCCGAACTGGGCAAGAACCCCCTCGCTCCCGAGTGTCTCAACTGCAGCGCCCCCGACACCGGCAACATGGAGGTGCTGGAGCGGGTCGGCACACCCGAGCAGAAGCAGCAGTGGCTCGAACCGCTGCTGGCCGGCGAGATCCGGTCGGCGTTCGCCATGACCGAACCCGACGTGGCCTCGTCCGACGCCAAGAACATCCGGTGCCAGGCCGTGGCCGATGGCGACGAGTGGGTCATCAACGGCGAGAAGTACTACATCTCGGGCGCCGGCGATCCCCGCTGCAAGATCATGATCGTGATGGTCCAGACCAGCCCCGACGCCGCTCCCCACCGGCGCCAGTCGCAGATCCTGGTGCCGATGGACACGCCGGGCGTCGAGATCCTCGGGGCCATGCACGTGTTCGGCGAGGACGATGCCCCCCACGGGCACATGCACCTGCGCTTCACCGACGTGCGGGTGCCCTCAACCAACATGCTGCTGGGCGAAGGCCGGGGCTTCGAGATCTCACAGGTGAGGCTGGGCCCCGGGCGCATCCACCACTGCATGCGCTCGATCGGTGCCGCCGAACGGGCGCTCGAGTTGATGGTGCGCCGTGGTCTCAACCGTGAGGCGTTCGGCAAGCCACTCGCCCGTCTGGGCAAGAACACCGAGGTCATCGCCAAGGCCCGCATCGAGATCGAGGCCATGCGGCTGATGGTGCTGCGGGCGGCCAAAGCCATGGACACGATGGGCAACGCCGAGGCCCGGGTCTGGGTCAGCGCGGTCAAGGCCATGGTGCCGGTGCGGGTGTGCGAGATCATCGACGAAGCCATCCAGATGCACGGCGCCACCGGCATCTCGCAGTGGACGCCGCTGGCCCGCATGTACGCCGGCCAGCGCACCCTGCGACTGGCCGACGGCCCCGACGAGGTGCACTGGCATGTGGTGGGTCGGGCCGAGCTCACCCGTTACGAGGATGATCACGAGTCGACCGTCGGTCCGGCCACCTCGACCGAAGCGGGGATGTTCTCCGGTCCCAGTTGACCAGTGAACGCGGGTTCAGTTCGCCGTAGTCTCCGTGCGCAGTCATTCGCGCGGAGTCGAGGGGACCGGACATGACCGACACGGGGAACGAGATCTACTGGGATCCGTTCGACATCGAGATCGACACCGACCCGCACCCGGTCTGGGCCCGACTCCGCGACCACACCCCGCTGTATCGCAACGACCAGTTCGACTTCTGGGCGATCAGCCGGTTCGCCGACGTCGAGGCGGCCAGCAAGGACCCCAAGACGTTCAGCTCGGCCCACGGCACCGTGCTCGAGATCATGGCCGAGCGGCCCATGGGCGGCGGTCAGATGATCTTCATGGACCCGCCGGACCACACCAGGATGCGCAGCCTGGTCTCACGGGCGTTCACCCCGCGACGCATGGCCGCCCTCGAGGATCGGGTACGGGCCATCGCCGGCGAACTGCTCGATGCGCAGTCCGGGCAGTCGTCGTTCGACTACGTAAAGGACTTCGCCGCGCCGCTGCCGTCGAGGGTGATCTCGACGGTGTTGGGCGTGCCGTTGGCCGACCAGCCGCAGGTGCTCGAGATGATCGACCTGCTCTTCCACATCGAGCCTGGTGTCGGGATGATCAACGACACCGCGTTGCGCGCCCGGATCGCACTGTTCGAGTACCTCACCGAACTGCTCGATGACCGGATGCGGTCACCGCAGGACGACATGCTCAGTGACCTGGTCGTCGCCGAGATCACCGAGGCCGACGGTTCGGTTCGTCGGCTGTCGCAGCAAGAAACAGCCGAGTTCGCCATCTTGCTGGTCGGGGCCGGCACCGAGACCGTCGCTCGGCTGCTGGGCTGGGCCGCCGTCGTGCTCGACGAGCATCCCGATCAGCGCGCCGAGCTGGTGGCCGACCCGACCCTCATCGCCAACGCGGTCGAAGAACTGCTGCGCTACGAGGCGCCGTCACCGGTGCAGGGGCGCTGGACGATGGCCCCGGTCGAGCTGCACGGCGTCGTCGTGCCCGCCAATTCGAAGGTGCTGATGCTCACCGGGTCAGCCGGCCGAGACCCCCGCAAGTACGCCGACGCCGACCGGTTCGACATCCACCGCAGCTTCGACCACCACGTGTCGTTCGGCTATGGCGTGCATTTCTGCCTCGGCGCGGCGCTGGCCCGCATGGAGGGGCGCATCGGCATCGAGGAGACGCTGGCTCGGCACCCCACCTGGACGGTCGACCGAGCGAACGCCCAGCGACTGCACACCAGCACGGTGCGGGGCTGGACTCGGGTCCCCCTAACGCTCTGACCTGGCCTTTGGGCACCGAATCGACACCGATTCGGTGCCGATGGGCCTGAGTCGGTGCCCATGCTGGGGGTTGACATCGGTCACACTCAGAGTGACACTGCCACTGTCACTAACAAGGTGGCGACCAGCGGGGGCTCACCCCGACCACAGAGCGGGGAGACAACTTTCATGATCACGCGCGTACGTCGCGGCGGCCTGGCCGCAGTCCTGGTGCTGATGATGGCCAGCCTTGGGCTGGGCACGGCACCATCGGCGTCGGCCGACGACCTCATCCCCATCACCTGGAACGTCAACGCCAAGACGCATCTGAAGAGCCTCAACCTCGACGTGATCGTCCCCCAGGGCACCTTCGTCGGCACCATCGACCTGGCCACCGGCGACCTCAGGGGCAACCTCAACCTGCCGCCGGCGACGACCAAGATCAAACTGTTCGGCGTCCCCCTGGCCTCGGCCACCTTCGCCATCCAACCGACCGGGCCCATCACCGGCCACGTCGACCTGGCCACCTTCGCCGTCACCGTGAACGCCTCGTTCAACTTCGCCATCACCCGGGCGTCGGCCAGCTTCCTGCCCCGTCTCAACCTGGTCGGCAACACCTGCCGCGGCGTCAAACCGGTCACGGTGAACATGAGCGGCCAGGTCGACCTGGGCAACGGCTCGACCTTCACATCCACCTATTCGGTGCCCAAGTTCACCGGGTGCGGGCTGCTGACGCCGATCCTGAACCTGATCGTGCCGGGCCCCGGCAACACGTTCACCGCCACCTTCTCGCCCTGAGCCGAGCCGGTCGCCTGGGTCTCGTCAGGCGACCGGCTGATCACCCGCGGGGCGCAACAGCGCTTCCTGGGCGATCGACGCCACCAGGACGCCGGCCTCGGTGTGCAGCGTTCCCCGGGCCAGGCCCCGGGCGCCGAAGTTGGTGACCGGATCGACCGAGAACAGCAGCCACTCGTCGGCCCGGGCCGGCCGGTGGAACCACATGGCGTGATCGAGGCTGGCGCCGGCGAAGGCGGCCACCGTTGAATCCGGGGCCCGGGCGCTGGCCATCACGCCCATGTCCGACAGAAAGGTCAGCAGGCACGCGTGCAGGCCCGGGTCGTCGCCCACCCGGCCACGCGCCCGCACCCAGAACGGATGCTGCAGGGGAAACGCTCCGGGCGCAGGCACGACCACCGGACGGATGTCGAACGGCACGGCGTTCTTGAAGAACGACGGCAGCTCAGGGGCAGCCAGCTCATCGGGCCGAGGGACGCCTCGGGGTGCCGGCAGCTGCCAATCGTCACCGGCTTCCGGGACATGAAACGACGCGACCAGCTCGAAGATCACCCGCTCGCCCTGGCTGGCCGTCACGTGGCGGGTCGTGAACGACCGACCGTCTCGGCTGCGTTGCACCTCGAGCCGCAGCGGCTCGCCGGGACGGCCGGGCAAGATGAAGTAGGCGTGCAGCGAGTGCGGTGGGCGACTGGGGTCGACGGTCAGACACGCGGCGCGAAGGCTCTGGCTGGCGACCTGACCACCGAAGAGCCGGGCCGGTCCCTCGGTCGGTGTCGGAGCCAGAAATGCGTCGTCGCCGAGCGGGTCCAACTCGAGCAGGCGCAGGATTCGATCGCCGTCGTCGGCCACGGTCAGATGCGCTCGA
>JAYUBX010000679.1:0-2944 GCA_043740665.1 Candidatus Neomicrothrix sp. | reverse complement strand
GCGTTGCCGTCTTCCTTGTCGTCGTAGCGTGCGACGTGCACCGCATCGAGGTTCTCGCGTCCAGCCGTGGCCAACTCGTCGGGGATCCAGGCTTCTCGTCCGGTCAGCACTGGAGGAGTCAGTCCTTGCTCGCGACCGCGTTGGGGGTGACGTTCATCTTGGGTTCGTAGTCCTCGGTCTCGATCTCGCGGGCCTCGCCGCCGACCGTGGCTCGCAGCGTGTCGCGGCAGGTGTCACACGGGCCGTAGTACCGCGCCGAGCTGGCCGCCCCACATCGGGGGCACGTCAGGTCGATGGTCGCTTCGGATACCGGTGCATCAGACACGGGTCAAGCATCGCGCGAGTTACCCACCGACAACTCACAGGGTTGTTCCCCTTCCTCCCCACAGGCCGGTCGTCGTACGGTCGACCTGACCCGAGGAGGAGACCGCGATGGCCCGCTACGAGATCACGCTCAAGGACCAAACCGTCGAGGTGATCGACGACGCTGACGCCTACCAGCAGGAGGGGACGATGACCACGTTCTTCTCGGTCGACGACACCCGTCGGGTGGTCGACTGCTGGAGCACCCGGCTGGCCAGCTTTCGCACGTCGGAGATCATGATCATCCGGCGCGGTCAGGGCACGTACGCGCCGAGCCAGGCCATCGACGACAACGCCACCATGCCGCCGGCCATCACCGCCATGACCGCCCGATCGACCTGCGGCGGCCGCATCAGCACCGCCAGGCCCAACAGCAGCGGGAAGGCGCTCATCCCGTAGCGCTCGATCGAGTTCAGGTTCTCCGCACTCAGCGCCAGCACCAGAATGGCGGCGGCGTACAAGGCGTACGAGAGCGGCCAGGTGCGGAACACCACGACCAGCAGCACCAGCAGGCCCAACAGGAACGGCAGGTGCAGTCCGGCACCGAAGCGCTCGGACCCGGCCAGTTGGTGGAAGCCTTCGATGATGCGACTGAGTGGAAACCGAACACCGCCGCGCAGATCGTCCTGCACGGTGAACGGCAGTCGCCAGTTGCCGAACGAGTACCCGACCCAGGCCAGATAGGCGACCAGCCCGGCGAACGGTGCGGCCACCGCCACGACCCGGGCAACCCAGTCCCCCGGGCGCAGGGTGCGCCATCCCCGCACCGCTTCGACGACCACGGGCACGGCGACGACGACCCCGAGCGGCCGACTCAGGGCGGCGGCCAGGCCCAGGGCTGCGACCCACCACCACTGTCGGCGGCGCAGGGCGATGAACAGTCCGAGCGTCAGCACCAGCATCAGCGACTCGGCGTAGGCGAACACCAGCACGAACGCGGCGGGGAAGATCGCCAGGCACCAGACCGCCCGGTCGGCCAGCTCGGCGTCGCCCTTCTCGACCAGCACGAGGCGACGGACCAGCACCAGCACCACAACCGACAGTCCGTTGGCCAGCACCACCAGCACCACGCCGACGTGACCGCCGAGAGGAGCGGCGAGCAGCCGGCCGAGCAGCGGGAACAGGGGGAAGAAGCGCAGCGCGCCGACCGGGAGCGAGTGATAGCCACCCGTGGCGATGTCGCGATAGAAGGTTCCGTCCCAGGCCAGCAGCCCGTTGTTCAGTTGTTCGGGGTGCTGGCCGACCAGACGGTTCGACACTGCCACGGCCACGACGTAGCCGGCCATCACCAGCACCCGAGCGGTGATCCACGCGGGCAGCACGGCCACCAACTCGTGCCTGATCGCCGCCCGGCGCTTCGGCGTCATGACCGGGCCGGGAAGCGGGTGACCGAGCCCGGCTCGTAGTACGTGGCGCCCGATGCCGTCACCAGGGTCGAGCTACCCGGCCGCGCCACGCTGAGTGCGTCGAACAACGCCTCGCACTGGCCCTCGAGGGTGCGGTACGAAGGCTGCCAGACCAGGAAGACCTGGTGGCCACCGGCACGGGTCAGCAGCTCGGTCGCCACTGCCGCGGGGCTGGCGGCGGCGTTGCGCTGGGCGTAGTCGACCCAGTCGACGCGCTCGGGCGGGGCCAGCGACGGGTACACCACCCGGTCGAGATCGGTGCGCATCGATCGACTGAAGGCGGGTCCCAACTGATCGGGACAGAAGACCACGATGTCGCCCGGAGCGGCGGCGGCATTGACCGCTTGGGCCGCCACACGACCCTGCGACCGCTGATAGGTCACGTTCTTGTAGGCCCCCAGCAGGCACAGTGACAAAAATGCGGCCAGCACGATGGCCCGGGCCCGCCGGTCGACCAGACGAGTGATGCCTCCCGCCACCAGCAGCATCACCAGCGGAAAGATGACCGACGCGTAGCGACCGGCAAAGGCACTGCCTGCCGCGGCCGCCACCGCGATGCCGAATCCCAACGTCAGGCCGATGACCACTGCTTCGAACCGGAACTGCGGTTGCGTGCCCAGGTCGAGATCGATGTGGCGCCGGCTTACCGCTCGACCGAACAGGGCCAGCAGGCTGAGCACGAGGATGAGGCCGCCGACGAACTCGGCGTCCCGAAACCCGCCGCCACCGAACTCGGCGAGGGTCACCGCCAGCACGCTGCCCGGTCGTTGCGCGCCCGCCCACGGGGTTCCGGTGTGGACCGACTGGTACAGGAACGACGGCACCCACGGCAGGAAGAACAGGCCACCGGCGGCGACGGCGACGAAGGCCCGGGCCAGACACCGGCGAGCGGCAGGTTCGTGGTCACGCCACCAGCGCCAGGCCAACATGACCTCGATGGCGCCGAGCAACCAGATCGACCAGTAGTGCGTGAGCAACAGCGCGCCCGACACGGTGGCCAGCCCGACCAGTACCAGAACGCCGGGCTTGGCCCGCCGAACGACATCGTCGAGCAGCAGGTAGCCGGCCAACACCAGCACCATCACTATCGAGTACATGCGCGTCTCGGTGGCGTAGCGCAGCCCGAACGGCGACAGCGCCAGCACGGCCACGGCGACCCAAGCCAGCAAGGATCC
>JAYUBX010000678.1:0-1622 GCA_043740665.1 Candidatus Neomicrothrix sp. | reverse complement strand
CCTTGATTGCACTGGTGCCTTTTTTTACCGTGGCGCTGGCCGTATTTACTGCTTTTCCGATGTTTTCCAAGCTGCAGGATGCGCTGCAGGCCTGGCTGGGCGCTTAGGGGTTGACGTAGATGAATCCGTAGGCTTCGTCGCGGTAGGCCACGCCCAACTCGTCGAGGGCGGTCGACCAGTTGCCCTGGACCTCGGGGTCGGTCTCCTCCATGCCGTGATCGGCGACCAAGAAGAAGGCGGTGCGATCGAACGCACCCGACTGCTCGACCTCGCGGAGGACCTCACCCAACCGGGCGTCGGTGTCGCGGATGCTGGCCGCCGCGATCTCGGAGTACGGCCCTCCCTCGTGGAAGGCCGCGTCGGTGAGTGAGAAATTGACCCAGGTGAACCGCGGTCGGGGGTTGCCGGCGGTTCCGCGCCAGACGTCGACGAACTGGGTGACCGAGGTGTGGTCGACCAGCGACGACCACCGATACTCCTTCACCGGCCGCACGAACATCTGTGACGTGTGGGGCAACTCAGCGACCGGCGGTGGACGGTCGATGGTGCCGCCGCCGCGCATGACGCCGAAGGTCGAGTAGTCGGCCCCGACATCGCAGGGCTCGTTGACCGACGCGGTGAAGGCCCCCGGAAAAGCCCGGTGCACCACGTCGTGCATCGACTCGATGCCGGGGGTCAGCGTCGCCATCGACACGGCCCACGTCTCGGGCGAGTTGGTGACGACCTGCTCGCCGCGTGCGCGGTCCCACCACGCGTTGTTCAAGATGCCGTGGTGACCCGGGTAGGCCCCCGTCACGATGGCGGTGTGATTGGCCAGGGTGACGGTCGGCAGCGACGACATGGCGCCGTGACCGAACGACGAACCCATGGCCATGAGCCGGGCCACGTTCGGAGCCTCGCCTCGCGCCGCCGCGTCGTAGAGCACGTTGGCGTTGGCCCCGTCGAACAAGAATCCGATCACGTGATTGGGATGGCCTGACCGCAGGTCGAGCATCGCCGTCTGGGCCTCGCCGTCCTGCCGGGCCAGGTAGGCGTCATCTCGCCGCGAGCCGTTGAGCCCGACTCCCGACCCGGGCTCGACCCCGAGCAGGGCCAGTACCGTCGGGGCGACGTCGACCAGCCGGCACGACTCGGGCACCACGCCGCGGGTGGCGACGCCGGCGCCGGCCAGGATGAACGGAGCCCGCGCCTGCACCACATCAATCGAGCCGTGCTCGCCGCGGTGGCCCCCCTCGTCCTCCCAGTTGTGGGCGGCGGTGTGGACGGCGATCAGGTCGGGCGCCGCCGCCGAGTCGAACAACTGGGCGACCTGCTCGTAGGCGAACGGGTAAGCATTGGTCGACCGGTTCGGGAAGAGCTGAGCCCGCTCGTCGTCCAACGTGGCGAACCGGTCGGTGGCCTGGTCGGCCAGGGGGTTGACGCCGTGGACGGTTTCGGCGTCGAAGGCCCAGCCGGACCCGACGTCGCGTCGACGAAACCGCACTCGCCCGTCGACCGAAGCCGCTTCGTAGCCGTCGTCGATGGCTCGGACGACGACCTCGACGATCGGGGCCATCGCTCCGTCGAGCAGGGCCGCCTCGGCTCGGTCGACGACGTCGCGATGCTCGTCGGAGTTGGGACGA
>JAYUBX010000677.1:0-3404 GCA_043740665.1 Candidatus Neomicrothrix sp. | reverse complement strand
TCGGCCGGTGTGAAGATCTACCCGTTCAAGACAGTCGAGGCCGGCGCCACCATCAACGACTCGATCGTGTGGGAGTCACGGGGTGCCCGCGCCCTGTTCGGCAAGGACGGCATCGTCGGACTGGCCAACGTCGACATCACCCCCGAGTTCGCCACCAAAGTGGCCATGGCCTACGGATCCATGCTCAAGAAGGGCACCCGCGTCATCACATCGCGCGATTCGAGCCGTTCGGCCCGGATGCTCAAGCGATCGATGATGGCCGGCCTCAACGCCACCGGCATCACCGTCGAAGACCTCGAGGTCGCGTCGGTCCCGGTCACCCGCTTCATCGTGCGGCGACCGTCGACGACGGGTGGCATCACCATCCGGCTGGTCCACGACGATCCGCAGTCGGTCATGATCCGGTTCTTCGACGACCGGGGTCTCGACATCACCGAGGACACCCAGCGCAAGATCGAGCGGCTCTTCAATCGCGAAGATTTCCGGCGGGTGTTTCCCGGCGAGATCGGCGACATCGGCTTTGCTCCGCGCGCGCTCGAGCACTACGCCTCCGCCCTCGAGACCACGGTCGACGTGGTCGCGATCCGCAAGACCGAATTTAAGATCGTCATCGACTATGCCTTCGGCTCGACCTCGTTCGCCATGCCCAACGTGCTGGCCAAGCTGGGGCTCGAGGTGCTGGCGGTCAACCCGTTTGTGTCGACCGCAGGTGTGATGCGCGGCGATCTGGCCCGACACGCCGCCAACGTGGCCGATCTGGTGCGGGCGTCGGGATCGCATCTCGGCGCGGTGCTCGACCCCGACGGAGAACGACTGATCCTGATCGACGACGAAGGTCATGTGCTGAGCGACACCGAGGCGTTGCTGGTGATCCTCACGTTGCTGCCCGGCAAGATCGCCGGCGATCGCGTGGCCTTGCCCGTGTCGGCCCCCCTCGCCGCGCTCGATCTGATGCAGGCCCACGGCACGAAGGTGGTCGTCACCAAGTTGAGCAACCCGGCGCTCATGGATGCCGCTACCGAGCCCGGGGTCGGCTTCGCCGCCAACGCCGACGGCGGGTTCATCCTGCCCGGCTTCATGCCCGCCTTCGACGCCGCTGCCACCTTCATCAAGGTGCTCGACCTGCTGGCCTTTCACGGGCACCGGTTGTCCGAGGTCGTCGCTGGGCTGCCACGGGTTCACGTGGCCCACGAGGTCGTCGTGACCCCGTGGGAGCAGAAGGGCATGGTCATGCGCACCCTGGTCGAGCAGAGCAAGGACCGTGATGTCGAGCTGGTCGACGGCGTCAAGGTGCGCCACGACGGCGGCTGGGCCCTGGCGCTGCCCGACCCCGAGCAACCGGTCACCCATGTGTGGGCCGAAGCGGCATCCGATGCGGACGCCCGGCGGTTGGTGCAGGAGTACGCCCGGCGCATCCGCCAGATGGTGCGCTGACCCCTGTTCTGTTGGCCCCAGGCCAGGGAACCCTCGTCCGTCGGTTGAGGGTTGACGAATCCGATAGCGTGCGACGCATGAACGTGCCGGAGGATCTGCGCTACTCGTCAGACCACGAATGGGTCCGCCTCGAGGATGGCACGGTGCGGGTCGGCATCACCGACTACGCGCAGGACGCCCTCGGGGATGTCGTCTATGTCGAGGTGCCCGAAGTTGGGGCGGCCGTCGCAGCCAACGCCAAGGTGAGCGAGGTCGAGTCGACCAAGTCGGTGAGCGACATCTTCGCTCCTGTCGCCGGCACCGTCATCGCCGTCAACGACGAATTGGCCGATTCGCCCGAGCGCTTGAACGACGACCCCTACGGTGCCGGCTGGATCTGCGTGATTCGGCCCGACGACACGGCGGCGGTCGACGGGTTGCTCGACGCCGCTGCGTATACCAGCCTGATCGACGGCTAGGGCAGCGAGATGGGCGACGTCTCCTGCACCAACTGCGGGCACAAGAACTCGATCGGGTCGCGGTTCTGCTCGTCGTGCGGCGCCGTCATTGAATCGTCGATGCCGTCCGAGAACACGACCATCACCTTCCATCCCACGCTGCCGGCCGATGGGCCCGAAGCGGTCGATTCGCCGGACGCGGCCAATGACGAGATCCAGCTCGATGGGGCCGACCTGCCCAGCGACCTGGGCGTGCTGGTTGTCAAGCGGGGTCAGAACGCCGGCTCGCGGTTCACGCTCACCAAGGCCACCACCACAGCCGGGCGCCACCCCGAGAGCGACATCTTCCTCGATGACGTCACCGTCTCGCGACGTCACGTCGAGATCGTTGCCGGTCCCAACGGGTTTCTGGTGCGTGACATCGGTTCGCTCAACGGCACCTATCTGAACCGTGAGCGCATCGACGAGGCGGCACTCGCGAACGGTGACGAGTTGCAGATCGGCAAGTTCAAGCTGGTCTTTCTGCTGGGCGGTCCTCATGGTCAGTGAGCGCTCGCACCTGTCGATCGGCGAGGTGCTCAACCTGCTGCAGGACGAGTTCCCCGACGTCACCATCTCGAAGATCCGGTTTCTCGAGAGCCAGGGTCTGCTCGACCCCGAACGCACACCGTCGGGCTACCGCAAGTTCTACGAGGGCGATATCGAGCGGCTGCGCTGGATTCTGCGTCAGCAGAAGGACAACTTTCTGCCCCTCAAGGTCATCAAGGATCGTCTGGCCGCCGGCGAGCTCGACGACGGACCCATCGCGGTCCCGGCGCCTGCCCCGACAACGGCCCCGCCGAGATCACCCGTTGCGGTCGCGGTCGCTGGCACTCCGGTCGTCGAGGCCGTCGCCAGCGGCGCCAACTCGAACGCGGATTTGGCGTCGGCTCCCAAGTCGGCGGTGGCGGTCGGCGAGGTCGATCGTCCCAACCGTCGGGCCGTGGCCGAGCCCACGTCGGGCCGGGGCCGAGGCCGACCTCGAGCCGAGGTCCGTCCGACTTCGACCAACTCGGTTGTTCCGGCGCTGGCCGATTCAACCGATCCGGTGCCGTCCCTGCTCGACAACGGCGAGACCGCCATGAGCCTCACCCGCGATGAGATGCTCAGCGTCGCCGGTCTGGCCGCCAAGGATCTGGTCGAGCTCGAGCGCTTCGGGCTGCTCAGCAGCCGCACCCTCGGCAATACCAGCTACTACGACGACGACGCCCTCGTGGTGGCCAAGCTGGCCGCCGGCTTCATGACCCACGGTGTCGAGGCCCGCCACCTGCGCATGTACAAGGTCTCGGCCGAACGGGAGGCCGGCATGTTCGAGCAGCTGGTGATGCCCCTGCTCAAGCAGCGCAATCCCGGCGCGCGGGCCCAGGCCACCGAGCGGCTCGACGAGCTGGCCACGCTGGGCGGTCGGCTTCGGGCGGCGATGCTTCGCCAGGCGCTGCGGGAGCACCTCGGAGCCTGACCCCGGCGCTATCGTGGCGACGTGATTCAGATGGA
>JAYUBX010000676.1:0-4565 GCA_043740665.1 Candidatus Neomicrothrix sp. | reverse complement strand
TGCTCCGTCACGCGCTGGGCCTGCACGGCCAGCCGTTGGCCGGCGGACTCAGCATCGTCGGCAGCAACTGGGCGGCCGACCTGCTGCGCCGGGCCGAGGAGATCAAGACCGAACCCATGGGCGCGCCGGCCCGGTTCTCCGGCGAGCTGCGTAGCTATCAGGCCGAGGCTCTGGCCTGGCTCGGCTTCCTCGAAGGTGCCGGCCTCGGTGGATGCCTGGCCCTCGACATGGGCCTGGGCAAGACGCCCACGCTGTTGGCCCACCTGCTGGCTCACCAGGGCAACGGCCCCAGCCTGGTGGTCGCTCCACCCGCCGTCGTCGGCAACTGGGCGGCCGAAGCCAAGCGCTTCACCCCCGACCTGCGGGTCGTCGTGCACCACGGCGCCAGCCGTAAGGTCGCCGGCGCCCTCGCTCGCGAGATCGCCAAGGCCGACGTCGTGCTCACGACGTACGGCACGGCCGTGCGCGACATCGACGCGCTGGCCGAGGTCGAGTGGCGCCAGCTCGTGCTCGACGAGGCCCAGACCATCAAGAACCCGACCAGCGACACGGCCCAGCAGCTGCGGCGCCTGCCGGCCCACAGTCGTCTGGCCCTCACGGGCACCCCGATCGAGAACGGGCTCGGCGACCTGTGGGCCATCCTCGACTTCACCAACCCCGGCCTGGTAGGGCCTCGCCCGGCCTTCATCGCCCAGCTGTCGGTGCACCGCGCCACCGGCGCCAACGGCGAGATCGACACCAGCGGCCGCGATGCCGGTGAGAGCGCCCTGCGGGCCCTCAACGGATTGCTCGTCTTTCGTCGGACCAAGGCCGAGCCGGCCATCGCCGCCGAGCTGCCCGAACGCATCGACCAGCTCGATCATTGCTCGATGACTCCCGACCAGATCGGTCTCTACCAGGCCGTGCTCGACGAGCTGGTCGTCGATTCGGCGCTGGGCGAAGGGGCGGCCAAGAAGGGCGCGGTCCTGGCCGCCATCACCGCCCTCAAGCAGATCTGCAACCACCCGGCCGCCTATCAGGCCGACGATCTGCCGCTCGCCGGCCGGTCGGGCAAACTCAATCGGCTCGACGAGATCGTCGACGCGGTGTTTGCCGCCGACGAGCGAGTGCTGGTGTTCACCCACTTCGCCCAGTGGGGTCAGAAGCTGGCGGCGCACCTCACCATGCGCACTGGCAAGACCGTCGAGTGCTATCACGGCGGCTTGTCCCGCGGCGCCCGCGACAAGATCATCGATGACTTCCAGGCCGGCACCGGAGCCGGCGCCCTGGTGCTCTCGCTCAAGGCTGGCGGCACCGGGCTCAACCTCACGTCGGCCAACCACGTGGTGCTCTACGACCGCTGGTGGAATCCGGCGGTCGAGGACCAGGCCCGTGACCGCGTCTGGCGCATCGGCCAGACCCACACGGTGGTGTGTCATCGCTTGGTGTGTCCCGGCACGGTCGACGAGCGGGTCGAGGAGGTCGTCGCCGGCAAGCGGCAGATCGCCGATCTGGTGTTGCCCAAGAGCAGCTCGATCTCTGACCTCGACGCGTCGCAGCTGCGGCAGGCGCTCGGGTTGTCGAACGAGGACCTCATCGTCGACGAGCCCGAGTCGCCTGAGGCCGAGATGGGTGAGCCCGAACTGGCCTCGGCCGGATCGACCATCGAGGATCCGTCGTGAGTCGTCGTCGCAAGAAGCCGGCCGTCCAACGTTCGCCCGAGCGTTCGGGGGTCAAGTTCTGGGGCCGGGAGGCCGTGCTCGATCCGGCCCGGCCGGTTGCGCCGTCGGCCGACCCGACCGCCATGGTGCGGTCGCTCGGTCCGCCGCCCCTCGGCGTGCTGGCCGGTCCCGGCGAGCACTATCTCAGCGCCGCCTACGACAAGGCCGCGGGCGTGGCCGTGGCGCTGGCCGCCGCCGGCAATCTGCTCGACCTCGACGCGCTGACGCCCCCGCCCTGACGCGGTGTTCGCGCCACTGCGGCCGCGACTGCACCAGAATGACGACATGTCCGTGCGGATTCCGACCGGCTTGCGCCGAGCGGTCGTCGGCGACGACGGCGGACACGACTGGCTCGACTCGATCCCCGCCCGCACGGGGCGTGCGGTCGAGCGTTGGCACCTCGTGCTCGGCGAGCCCTTCGAGACCGGCATGGCCGCATGGACCGCGCCCGCCCGGACAGCCGCCGGGGCCGACGTCGTCGTCAAGCTCTCGTACCCGCACCCCGAGGCTCGCGACGAGGCCGCCGCGCTCGCGGCCTGGCACGGTGCGGGCGCCGTCGAGGTGCTCGGCGCTGATGCCGACGACTGGGCGCTGCTGCTGCGTCGGCTGCGGCCAGGGTCGACCCTGCGGGACGAGCATCTGCCGGCCGCGGAGCATCTTGCGATCGGTGCCGAGCTGCTGCGCCAGATGGCGTCGGTCCCGATTCCCGCCGGTGAGCCGTTCGAGGGTCTGGTCGAGGTGGCCGATCGGCTGGCGACGATTGCCGCCGAGCGGGTCGAGCGCCTGCTGCCGGCCGCGCCGATCGCGGTCGACCCCGGACTGTGTCGCCACGCCATCGACCTGCTGAGGACCCTTCCGAGTGACGCCCCTCGCCGGGGTCTGGCCCACGGCGATCTCAACCCCGGCAACATCCTGCGCCACGACGATGCGCCACGCGGGTGGCTGGCGATCGACCCGAAGCCGGTCTACGGCGACCTGGCGTGGGACCCGTGGTCGCTCCTGACCCAGGTCGGTGATTGGACGGTTGCCGTGCCGGCCGCGGCCGACCTCGCCGATCGCGCCCGGCTGGTGGCCGACGTGACCGGCCTCGACGCAGCGCGAATGGCGGTCTGGTGCGTGGCCCGCGGGGTCGAGTCTGGGCTCTGGGCCGCTGACCGCGGCTGGTGGACCGGCTTCCGAGGCGCCGACGGCGACTTGGAGCGGGCCGGCGCCTGGGTGAGCGCCGCAAGCCTGCTCGGCGACTGAGCACCCGTGCCGTATCGGGGGGACATCGCAGCTGTTGTCCGACCCGGCACGGGCGAGTCAGGCCCGGCGAGTCAGGTGGGTTTGGGTTCCCATCCGACCGGGGTAATCGGAGCTTCTGGCTCGGGGGGACCGGATTCGTCGACGGTCGAGCCGGCGCCGCGGCGATGGTCGGCCGGCGGGGGAGCCGAGCCGAACGCCTCGCTGATGCGCTCGATGGTGGCGTCGTCGAGGTCGGCGTAGATCAGCTCCGCGCCGGTGAACCGGGCCGCTTCGGTGACCAACGCCTCGCGATCGAGATTGCTGACGAGCAGGGCGACGGTCGTCGAGCCCGGACGCACCGCGCTGCGGAACCAGTCGACCCAGCCGTCGGGGATGCCGATGTCGATGACCTTGGCTGTCGCCGCCCCGGCTCCGGCCCCCACGGCCGCGCCGGCCAGCCAACCGACCGGCCCGCCCAACAGGAAGCCGAACAGGCCGGCCCACACTGCGCCGCTGAACGCGGTGCGTCCGGGGGTCGGGTCCTTCGTCTCGTGCACGTGGGTGCGGCCCTCGTCGTTCTTGCTGACGATCACCGCGTCGAGCAGCTCGAGTCGCCCCAGCGACGCCAGCCGGGTGGCCTCGGTGAGGAACTCCTGGGCCCGGAACGCATCACCGAAGGTGATGCCGACCAGGATCTTCTTGGCGTCGTCGGGCTGCATGCTCATGATTTCAGCATGCCAGCCGCCGGGGTGGATGTCGCGTGAGCCCCGGTGACTAGGGTGAACGTCCATGGACGACACCATCATCACCGTGGCGCTGGACACCGACGAGGCCGCCGATCTCTCGGTGACCGTCGAGCTCGACATCGTCGACGAGGAACTGCTCGCCGAAGAGGTGTCCATCGACGGCATGTGCGGCGTCTACTAGTTCACGATTGATACTCCCATGACCTTCGACGCGACCAAGCCGTACCGCCTCGACCCTCGGGTTGCCCTGCGCCCCGAAGACTTCGGAGCGCTGGCCTATCACTACGGCAATCGGCGGCTGACCCTGCTGCGAGCCCCCGAGCTGGTCGCCCTCGTCCGGGGCATCGACCGGTTCCCGTCGGCGCGGGCCGCCTACGACGGGGTCGGCATCGCCGATCGGCGCTGGTCGAGCTTTGAGAAGGCGCTCACCTCGCTCGAGCGGTCCGGATTCCTGACCGAGTCCGACGGCCGCGTCGCCGTCGCTGACCCGCCGGCCTCGCCGACGGCCGACGCCGGACCCGAGTTCCCGTCGTGGATCGATCCCACGCTCGAGGCGCCACCCACCCGCGGCACCACCATGGCCGACCAGCTCAAGGCCGGGCTCAACGCCCCGATCTGCCTGACCTGGGAATGGACCTACGCCTGCAACCTGCAGTGCGTGCACTGCCTCAGCTCGTCGGGCACCCGCGACCCGCTCGAACTGACGACGGCCGAGATGAAGACCATCGTCGACGACTTGCACGACCTCGGCGTGTTCTACGTCAACATCGGTGGCGGCGAGCCCATGCTGCGACCCGACTTCTTCGAGGTCGTCGAGTACTGCGTCAGTCGTGGCGTCGGTGTGAAATTCTCGACCAACGGCGGGTTGATGACGGCCGACAAGGCTCGGCGGTTG
>JAYUBX010000675.1:0-1648 GCA_043740665.1 Candidatus Neomicrothrix sp. | reverse complement strand
AATCCGCTGCAACCGGGACACACCCTGGTCGTGCCGATCGCCGAGGTCGATCGCTGGACCGACCTGCCGGTCGCTCTCGCCACCCACCTCATGGGCGTGGCCCACGCCATCGGCCGCGCCCAGCAGGCCGCCTTCGAACCCGTGCGAGTCGGGCTGATCATCGCCGGGCTCGAGGTCCCCCACTGCCACCTGCACCTGGTGCCGATCCGGAGCATGGACGACCTCGACTTCGCCCACGCCGATCCCAGCCCCGACCCGGCATCGCTCGACGACGCCGCCGCCCGCCTTCTCGCCGCTCTGGCGTAGATCCAGGTCGGTAACCGACCTGGATCTACGCATCCTTGGCCGGACCGGCGACGGATCAGCTCGGCGAGCGGGTCAGCACGACGATGCCGGAGGCATCGGACGTCACCCGGAAGCCGACGCGTTGGATCCCCTGCTCGAACGGCACTTCCCGGTCGGCGTTGGCGCCCACGAACTCGGACCGATCGACCACCACCGCGTCGACGCCGTCAGTGGCGGCGAGCGGATCGGCATAGGGCGCGTCGCCTGATCCGATGTCGAGGGGCCGCACCTCGTGACGTTCGGCCACCAGCACCAGCATCGACGAAGCGACCCGAACCGGTGCGTCGGGATCGATGGCGTCACGGGCCTGCAACCGGGCGCCATCGGCGGCGTCCTGGGCGCCCCAGTTCCACGGGCGGTCGTAGGGCGAGCTCGGGGCGTAGAGCACGAAGAACGACACCGCCGCGACCGCCATGGTGATCAACACCCGGCGATCGATGGTGACTCGCTCGACGTTGACCCGACCGAGCCGGCTGAGCCCCCGGGGAGCCGACAGGAAGATGAACGCGGTGATGGCCACCGCCTGGGGCCCGTACCGGGTACCGGTCGAGACATCACCGGCCAGGTAGAGCACCTGCAACGGGATCACCGGCAACAGGTAGCGCGGCGAGAGGAAGGGCAAGAACAGCACGGGGGCGAAGAGGAAGACCAGCAACTGGAAATTGGCCCGCGAGAACACGTGCTCGAAGACGGTGACCGGATGGGTGAGCATCCCCCAGGCCACCGACGCCGGCGTGTCGCCGTAGGCGGCGTAGGCCGACAACTGCGAGACCCCGACGCCGAGGTGAGGCTGGATCACGAACAGGAATCCGAGCGTCCAGGCCACGCCGACGACAAGCGTGATGCTGCCCCGCTTGCGGTGCCCCTGGGTCATCAACAGCACGCCGAGTCCGGCCACGGCCAGGCCGAGGTCGGCCCGACATAGCATGGCCAGCAGGCAACAGAGTGCGAATCTTCGCCAGTGCTGACTCAGGCCGAAATACCCGGCACCGATCAAAAAGGGCAGAGCCAGCGTCTCGGGGTGGAAGCCGTCGAGGTTGAGCGTCTGGATGATTGGGTGCAGCGAGTACACCAGCAGCACTATGAGCGACGCACCGGTGCGCAGCGAGGTCAGGCGACGGCACACTCGCCAGATCGGCACGACGGCCAGGGCCAGCGCTAGCGACTGCACCGTGATCAGCAGCGGCACGGTGGGCAGGTAGTTGGTGGCCTCGGCCAGCGGATAGAAGATCAGCGCGCCCTGAGGCGCGAACACATTGGTTCCGGTCGTCACGGTGGTGACGGGCTCGAACCCGTGGCGGAT
>JAYUBX010000674.1:0-6694 GCA_043740665.1 Candidatus Neomicrothrix sp. | reverse complement strand
GCGGGCATCGCGACGACGACGGTGCCACTCGATGCGAGTCGACATGTCGGCATCGGTCGGGGCTCCGGTGGCCAGGTAGCCGAGTGGTCCGGCATGGGCGAGGACGAGTCGCTCGGCCACGACCGACTTGCCTGACCGCGTACCGCCCAGCACGAGGGTGATCATCGGGAGCGCCTCATCGCTCGGTCGATCTCGGGTACGCCCATGCGGGCCAAGCTGCCATGGGTGCCGGCCAGCACCGCGGCGTGCACCGCTCGGCCCAATCGGGCGCCCCACACCGAGCGGGGTCCGCCGAACAGCTCGGCCGGCTCGATCGGCTCGATGCCCACCTCGAGTGACGCCGCTGACGCCGGCTCCGTCGTCGCGACGATGCACACCACATCGGTGGCCGTCCCGGTTCCCGGCACGCCCGCATCGAGCAGGGCCTGGGTCTTGGCCTCGGTGGCGGTCGCCACCAGATTCACCAGGGCCGCGTCGGACACTTCGACCGGCAGCAGGGCGACGATGTTGATGGTGCCGGGCCGGGTGCCCCCCGAGGTGGCGGTGGTCGCGCGGTGCGACCGCTGGTCGAGATCGGGGTCGGGCTCGCCCTCGGGCCAGGCCGCCCACGTCGGAACCCGAACCCCGACGGTGGCGGCGACGGCGACCCCGCCGTCGGCCGCCGATCGCCAGTCGTCGACGTCGGCCGCGGTCAGCAGGCCGACGCCCTGGTCGGGGTCGAGGCCGGCGGTGACGGCCAGCTCGACGAGGTGTTCGGCGGGGTCGAGCCGGCGATAGCCCGGTTCGACCTGGGCGTTCAGAATCCAGCGTCGGGGCCCGATGCCGCCGCCGTGCACGGCCGACGACACGACCCGGGTGCCGGCCGGCAGGCGCCAGACCAGATACGGCAGGTCGAGCCCGTTCTCGGTTCGGTGCAGCAGTTCGGGCATCACGGGCCGGAGGGTAGCGCCCGACTGCAAGCGGACCGGTGTCGATCGCGCTTCGGTGCCCAGAACCGACCCTCGTCTCGCGATTGACGGGTGGTCGGCGGTGTGATCTCCTTCCTCCACAACTGATGCGCCCGTGTGGGGGAAGCCGGTGAGAAGCCGGCGCTGACCCGCAACCGTAAGCGGAACGATCTTCGATTCCGTCAGCCGGAACACCTGCTCGGGCGCTTACCTGCTTCATCCATCCGTCGTCGGAATGCGGAAGGGGAGCTCGGGATCGTACGGTCGCCTCTTGGTGGCCGGCCGGCTCATCGGGTTTCGCCCTTCGCTCCGAAGGAGCCGAAGTGCCGCCCACCCCGTCCGCCTCCGTCGTTGCGCCGTTGGGGCGCCGACGCGTCGGGCGCGCTCGGTCGCGGTTGGTGGCGGCGTTGGGGGCGGCGGTGGCGGTGGCGGTGTTGGTGCTGCCGGCCGCGCTGGCCGGCGCAGGGGGATCGCTGCTCGACGCCGGGGTGGGCTCGTCGTGCGCGTCGGCGGCCGGCACGATCCATGTCGGGCTGGTCATCGACTACGGCACCGTCGACTCGGCGGGTTCGTCGCGGACGACGACGCGCCAATGCGTGGCGCTGCCCGACAGCGGCAAGAACCGAAGTGGGGCCAACGCGCTGATGGCCGTCGACACCAACGGTCACGCCGGGCACGTCCTGCGTTGGAGCAGTTCGGGGCTGCTGTGTGCCATCGACGGCTACCCGGCCACCGGATGCGGCGAGTCGTCGGCGACCGGCTACCGCTACTGGAGCTACTGGCACGGTGGCGACTCGTGGTCGTACTCGTCGGTCGGACCCGACAGCTTTACCCCCAAGGATGGCGCGGTCGAGGGCTGGCACTTCATCGACGGCACCGGCACGACTGAGAGCGGCCGGGAGCCGCAATCCTCGCCGGCCAGTCCGTGCCCAGCGTCGCCCGGATCGACGATCCCTCCCGCCACCTCGGCGACGACTCCGGCGACGACCCCCGCGGGCAGCGGATCGGGCAGTGGTGGATCGGCCGCCCCGACAAGCTCGATCGTCGGCGGAAGCTCGACGACCCTGAGTGATGATCCGTCGGCCGGGTCCGGTGACGGTGCCGCGACTGACTCGATCGCCGGGGCGAGTCCCGATGGCTCGTCCGGGTCGGGCTCCGGTGGCACGGCCGGCGACGAGGCCGCTCTGGGCGCCAACGCGCCGGCGTCGTCCCGCCCGTCAGGTTCACATCTGCCCATCGGGGTGATCCTGATGGTGGTGGCGGTTGTGGGCCTGGCCGGTTCGGCCTTCGTCCGGTTCAGGACGCGACCGGCGCCATGACCCGCGTCGCGAGGCGATTCGCTCGCCATCCGGCCACGCACCGGCTCTTGCATCCGGGGGCCTGGTGGTTGTGGGCGGGGGGGCTGGCCGCCGCCGCCATGCGCACGACCAACCCGTTGCTGCTCGGGCTGATCATCGCGGTGGTGGCCTACGTCGTGGCCGCCCGCCGCACGGCGGCGCCCTGGGCCCGATCGTTCGCGTCGTTCGCCCGGCTGGCCGTGTTCGTCGTGGTGTTCCGCATGGCGATCCAGATCCTGTTCGGCGTCCGGGTGCCGGGCATGACGTTGTTCACGGTGCCGTCGGTCGACCTGCCGTCGTGGATGGCTGGCGTCACGCTGGGCGGCCCGGTGACCGCCGAGGCCCTGATGAGCGCGTTCAATCAGGGGCTGCGGCTCGCCACCGTGTTGGTGTGCTTCGGCGCGGTCAACACGCTGTGCAGCCCCTATCGCATGTTGCGGGCGTTGCCGACCTCGCTCTACGAAGCCGGGGTGGCGGTGACGGTGGCGCTGTCGTTCGCACCGCAAGCCGTGATCCAAGCCGGACGTATCCGTGAGGCGCGGCGGTTGCGCGGCCGCCCGGTGCGGGGTGTGGCCGCCATCAGGGGGATGGCGTTGCCGGTGCTCGAAGGGGCCCTCGACCGTTCGGTTGCGCTGGCCGCGTCGATGGATACTCGGGGCTACGGACGCCGGGCCGAGGTGGCCCCTCGACTTCGACGGGTGACCTCGCTGGCGACCGGTTTCGGTTTCCTGGCGGTGGCCATCGGGCTCTACGGCGTGCTTGATGCCGGCGCACCGTCGGGCCTGGGTCTGCCGCTGCTCGGCATCGGCTGCGTCACCCTTGCCGCCGGACTGTTCGTCAGCGGCACGCGGGCGGCCCGCACTCGCTACCGGCCCGACCCCTGGGCCATCCCCGAGTGGGTGGTGTCGGCATCAGGTCTGGCCGCGCTGGCCGGCACCATCGTCGCCGCCCGGCTGTTCGGTGGCGGCGACGCGCTCAATCCGCCGATCTATCCGCTGGCCTGGCCCGCCCTGCCGTGGGCCGCGGTGGCCGGTGTCGCGCTCGCCCTCATTCCGGCCGTGGCCGCGCCCCAGCCGCCCGGCCTGTCGACCCCCGCCCCGATTGAGGCCGCCCCCGTGGCCGTCGACGCATGACGTCCAGCCCGAAGCGAGCGAGCGCGTGATCCGATTCGAGCAGGTGACGTTCACCTATCCCGGCGCGGCCCGGCCCACCCTGCTGGGTGTCGACGTCACCATCCCCGAAGGTGAGTTGTGCCTGGTCGTGGGTCGCACCGGTTCGGGCAAGTCCACGCTGCTGCGGGCCGTGAACGGCCTGGTGCCTCGCTTCACCGGCGGTCACCTGGCTGGCTCGGTTCGAGTGGCCGGTCGCCGCACCGAGGATCATCCGCCCCGCGATCTGGCCGACCTGGTCGGGGTGGTCGGTCAGGACCCGGCCGCCGGGTTCGTGACCGACACGGTCGAGGACGAACTGGCCTACGCCATGGAGAACCTGGGCATCGCCGCCGATGTGATGCGGCGGCGGGTCGAGGACACGCTCGACCTGCTCGGCCTGCACGAGTTGCGCAACCGGCCGTTGCTCACCCTGTCGGGAGGGCAACAGCAACGCGTCGCCATCGGCTCGGTGCTGACGACCTCGCCGCGGGTGCTGGTGCTCGACGAGCCGACGTCGGCGCTCGATCCGGCGGCCGCCGAGGAAGTGCTCGCCGCGCTCACCCGCTTGGTGCACGACGTCGGCATCACCGTGTTGGTCGCCGAGCATCGACTCGAGCGGGTCGTGCAGTACGCCGACCGCATCATCTATCTGCCCGGGGGGGGAGCGCCGATCGAGATCGGCGAGCCCGCCGCGGTGATGGCCACGTCTCCGGTGGCCCCGCCGGTCGTCGAGTTGGGCCGTCGGGCCGGCTGGACGCCGCTGCCGCTCACCATCCGAGATGCTCGCCGAGTGGCCAGCTCGCTGCGCGATCGCTTGGCCCTGGTCACGCCGCCGAGCGCGGCGCCGCGCACCGGCGTCGTCCTGGCCACCGTGCGCGGCCTGCACGCGGCCTATGGGCCGGTCACCGCGCTACGCGGTGTTGACCTCGACGTGCGTGCGGGCGAGGTGTTGGCCGTCATGGGCCGCAACGGAGCCGGCAAGTCGACCCTGCTGGCCCATCTCGTCGGCCTCCGTGCTCCGCAGGCCGGCCGAGTCGAGCTCTCGGGTCAGGTGCCCCACGAGCTCTCGCCGGCTGCGGCGATCCGGCTGATCGGGATGGTGCCGCAGGATGCCGGGTTGTTGCTCAACGCCGACACCGTGCAGGCCGAGTGCGACACCAACGATCACGATGCCCACCTCGATGCCGGCACCACCCGGGCGACGCTCGACCGATTGGTGCCGGGGATCGAGGGCGAGTCCCACCCGCGTGACCTGTCCGAGGGGCAGCGGCTCAGTCTGGCCCTGGCCGTGGTGCTGGCCGCCGAGCCGCCGATCGTCGTACTCGACGAGCCGACGCGGGGACTCGACTACGAGGCCAAGGAACGGCTGATCTCGATGCTCGGCGAACTGACCGCGACGGGTCATGCGGTGGTGTTGGCGACCCACGATGTCGAAGTCGTGGCGCGAGTGGCCGACCGGGTCGTGGTGTTGGCCGACGGCGAGGTCGTGGCTGACGGTCCGGCCCGTGAGGTGGTCAGCCACTCACCGATCTTCGCCCCCCAGGTCGCCAAGGTGCTGGCCCCGGCCCCGTGGCTGACGGTGGCCGAGATCGACCTCGCCTTGGCGGGGACGCGGTCGTGAGCACGGTCGTGCCAGCCGTCGTCGAGCCGGTCGAGCCCGGATATCCGGTCGACCCCATTGTTCCGGTCGACCCGGTCGAGCCCAAGCCCGTCTACGACACCCGGGCGTTGCGACTGCGGCCGCGGGCCGCGGTGCTGCTCGCCTTGGCGTCGGCCCTCGGGCTGTTGGCGTTCGGTTGGCCGTTGGTGATCCAGAGCCACGGCACCGAGAACCTGGCCCACAGCGCCGATGCCCCCTGGATCTTCGTGGCCCTGTTGCCCCTGCTGCTGGGCATCGTGGTGGCCGAGATCGCCGAGGGGGCGATCGACGCCAAGGCGGTGGCCGTGCTCGGCGTGCTGGCCGCCTGTGGGTGCGCCCTGCGCCTGCCGGGTGGCGTGTCGGGGTTCGAGCCGGTGTTCTTCCTGCTGATCCCGTCGGGTCGGGTCCTGGGTCGGGGCTTCGGTTTCGTGCTGGGTGCCCTCACCATTTTCGCATCGGCGCTGATCACCGGAGGCGTGGGCCCGTGGCTGCCGTTCCAGATGTTCGGGGCGGCCTGGGTGGGGTTCTTCGCCGGATGTCTGCCCCCGGCTCGGGGCCGTCGCGAGATCGTGATCCTGGCGGTCTACGGCTTCGTGGCCGGCCTGGCTTACGGCATGCTGCTCGACTTCTGGTTCTGGCCGGTGACCACCACCGGCACCCAGTTCTCGTTCGTCGCCGGTGACGAGCTGGCCGCCAACCTGCACCGCTTCTGGGGCTTCTACCTGACCACCTCGCTGGGATGGGATCTGCCTCGGGCGGTGACCAACGCCGTGCTGGTGTTGGTGGTTGGCCGACCGGTGCTCAAGGCGTTGCGTCGGGTCGCCCGCCGCGCCGGTTTCGGCGCGCCGGTCACCTTTGCGTCGGCGCCGGAAGCGACCGGAGGGGCGATCTCCGCTCGTTCCTGAACGAGTCGAGTCAGAGGCCCCAGGCGGTGAGATGACCGGAGTTGTCGGCGAACACGAGCCAGCCGCTGCTCTCGACCGGGCTCTGCCAATGGGTGCCGCCAGTCGACGTGGTCCAGACGTTCGAGCCGGTGGTCGGGTTGAACGCTCCGATCGAGGTTCCACCCATGGCGAACAGTACGCCGTTGGCCACCGTCGGCGACGTGGCCGAGTTGATCGCGTTCTGCCAGCGGGCCGTCAGCTTCGGCACGCTGCCCGGGCCGAGGTCGACGGTCAGACCGGACAATCCGGACGACGTACCGACGAACACCCAGATGCGACCGTCGGCTGGGTTGGTCCACACCGCCGGCGCGGTCAGTACCTCGCCACCCTGGGGCACGTCGATCTTCTGCAGCTCGCCACCGGTGTGGCCGGGACCGCCCTGGCCGCTCAGGTCGGCCAGGTCGAGCAGGTACAGCTTCTGTTCCTTGCCGCCCTGCACTCCGAGGTTGGCCACGGTGCTGCCCGCCGGAGCTGGGACGATGGCCGGAAGCGTGCTGCCGAGGTCCTGGTCGAGGTTGTCCAGCTGTTGGAAGTTCGATGGCGTGTAGGTGTCGAGCGGGTTGCCGTTGGCGCCGGTGCCGTCGGGATGCACCGCCAGCACCGTGTCTCCCCAGTGGTGGTTGGCCGGTGAATAGGTGGCGTTGCCGGTCGTGAAGTACAGGCGGTCGGTGGCCGG
>JAYUBX010000673.1:0-3187 GCA_043740665.1 Candidatus Neomicrothrix sp. | reverse complement strand
TTACCTACTTCAAGTCTGGTACCTCGTTCCTGGTGCAGACGGGCCAGAACCAGGACCTCACCTCGCTCGACGCCCTGTGCGGCAAGAAGGTTGGCGTCGAGACCGGAACGACCCAGGCCAACAATGCCACCGCCCAGTCGGCGACCTGCACCGCGGCCGGCAGAGCCGCCGTCGACCTGCAGACCTTCCCCGGCCAGACCGACGCCAACCTCTCACTCAGCAGCGGGCGAGTCCAGGTCGTGATGCTCGACACCCCAGTCGCCAACTACCAGGTGAAGGTCTCCGAAGGGAAGTTCGAGGTCATCGGTGAGGCCTACGACATCGCCCCCTACGGCATCGCCATCCCGAAGGGCAGCGACTTCGCCGGCATGACTGATGCCTTTCTGGCTGCCATGCAGCAGATAAACAGCTCCGGCAAGTACACCAGCATCCTCAATGCCTGGGGAGTCCAAGCGGGAGCGATCACCGACTTCCAGATCAACGGCGCTGTCAACTGATCCGAAGATGACCGAGACGCTGTCGGAACCAACCGGCCACACGACGGGGCGGCCCGGAGCGGTTCGGGCCATCCCGGTACGTCATCCCGGGCGCTGGATCTCGGCCGCGATCATCCTGGTGGTGTTGGCGCAACTGGTGCACTGGCTGATCACCAACCCCGCCCTGCGGTGGGACATCGTCGGCAGGTACCTGTTCAGCCCGATCATCATCCGCGGCATCGAGCACACCATCGAACTCACCATCATCGCCATGATGATGGGCATCGTGTTCGGGGTGATCCTGGCGGTGATGCGGCTGTCGGCCAATCCGGTCGTCAAGTCGGTGTCGTGGGTCTACATCTGGTTCTTCCGCGGCACCCCGGTGCTGGTGCAATTGCTGTTTTGGTACAACATCCCGACCGTCGTGCATTCGATCTCGCTGGGCATCCCGTTCGGTCCCGGCTGGCTGGTCACCGATGATCCCAAGGTGCTGATCACCCAGTGGGCGGCGGCCTGCCTGGGTCTGGGCCTGAACGAAGCGGCCTATATGGCCGAGATCGCCCGGGCCGGCATCCTGTCGGTCGATGAAGGCCAGGTCGAGGCCGCATCGGCCCTGGGCATGACCCGACTGCAGGCCATGCGGCGCATCGTGTTGCCCCAGGCCATGCGGGTGATCATCCCCCCGACCGGCAACGAGACCATCTCGATGCTCAAGACCACGTCGTTGGCGTTCGTGATCAGCTTCCCTGAGCTGCTCGGCACCGTCACCATCATCTACTCGAGGTCTTTCCAGGTCATCCCGATGCTCATCGTGGCCAGCATCTGGTACCTCTTCCTGACCACCATCTTGACCATCGGCCAGTACTACATCGAACGCCGCTACGCCCGTGGGGCCCAGCGCAACCCGCCACCCACGCCGTTCCAACGACTGCGCCTGTTCGCTTCAACCCGACGGCAACTCCCATGACCGCCATGGTCTCGGCCGAACAGGTCCACAAGAGCTTTGGTCCGCTCGAGGTACTCAAGGGCATCGACCTCGAGGTCGCCCCCCGCGAGGTGTTCTGCCTGGTCGGTCCATCCGGTTCGGGCAAGTCGACGTTCCTGCGGTGCATCAACCATCTCGAAAAGATCGACGCCGGCCGACTGTCGGTCGACGGCGAGCTGGTGGGCTACCGCCAGAAGGGCGACAAGCTCTACGAGCTGCGCGACGCCGAGGTCTGCAAGAAGCGCCAGGAGATCGGCATGGTCTTCCAGAGCTTCAACCTCTTTCCCCACATGACGGTGCTGGGCAACGTGATGGAGGCTCCCTGCCGGGTCAAGGGCGAGGCCAAAGCCACCGTGCGCGCCCGAGCCGAGCAGCTGCTCGATCGTGTCGGCCTGGCGGCCAAGGCCGACACTTACCCCGCTCAGCTGTCGGGCGGCCAACAGCAGCGCGTGGCGATCGCCCGGGCGTTGGCCATGCAGCCCAAGTTGATGCTCTTCGACGAACCGACGTCGGCGCTCGACCCTGAACTGGTGGGCGAGGTGCTCGACGTGATGCGCGATCTGGCCGCTGACGGCATGACCATGATCGTCGTCACCCACGAGATGGGCTTCGCCCGCGAGGTCGGCGACTCGATCGTGTTCATGGACGGCGGTGTCGTGGTCGAGTCGGGTCATCCCCGGGACGTGCTGACCAACCCGCAGAACGAGCGAACCAAGGCCTTCCTGTCCAAGGTGCTCTGAAATCCGAAGGCACCGAATCGGCGGGCGGACCCATCACCGTCCGGGGGCGAACTACGTTCGTCCGGTGACCCGACGACGACACTCGAACCGCTCGGTCACGGTCGCTGTCCTCGCCGTGCTGGCCATCGGTGCCGCTGCGTGCGGGAGCAACGCGAAAATCGCCGGACCGGACACCCCACCGGCCGCCGGCGACACCGATGCCAAGCCAGTTCTCGATCCAGCCTGCCCGGTTGGGGCCGTCGACCGTCTCACCGTCCCCATCGCCATCACCGTGTGGGCACCGTTCACCGGGTCGGCCCGGGCCGCGCTCGACATCGTGGTGAACCGTTACAACTCCCGCCACCCGATGGTGAAGGTCAGCGTCACCCAGGCACCCACCGATCCGGTCGCACAACAGGCGGCCTATCGCCAGGCCAGCGCCGGGGCTGCGCTCCCCTCGATCGTGGCCGCCGACTCGACCCTTGATCAGTTCCTCATCGATACGGGCACGGTCACGTCGGCGTCGGCCTGTCGCAAGGCCGCCGGCACCGTCGGTCGAGGCGATGCCCTGCCGGTCGTCACCAACGCCTCGTCGGTCAACGGCGTCGATTGGGCTGGATCAGCCAGTCCATCGACCCAAGTGCTCTTCTACCGACGCGACAGCTTCAGCCATGCCGGCCTCGACCCTGATGCGCCACCTCGGACGCTCGACGAGATCGAGACCCAGGCCCGCAAGCTGAAAGATGCCGGCGCCACGTCGCCACCCCTGGTGCTTCCACTCGACTCGTTCCTCGTCGAGAACTGGGTCACCGGAGCTGGCGCCACCATCGTCGACCACTCGAACGGCCACGAGAAGCGAGCCCAGAAGGCCGTGTTCGACAACCCGGCCACCCTGCGGCTGTACGAGTGGATCCAGCGCATGATCACCGAAGGCCTGCTGGCGATGGTCGCGCCGGCCGATGGGCAACCCGATGAGGCACCCGAAACCACGCTGACCCACGCGGCCA
>JAYUBX010000672.1:0-4653 GCA_043740665.1 Candidatus Neomicrothrix sp. | reverse complement strand
GCGGCAGCCAAGATCGCGAGCTGGTCTGGGGTTGCCTGTGTGATCGCCGGAGCGGCCGAACCCAATGTCATCAGTCGTGTCCTCGCCCGATAAAACTTGGGCACACGGATCCAAGCGCGGCAGCAACGGCTGCCGGCTCGCAAGGTCTGGATTGCGTTCGCGCTGCCGTCGCGGGGACGCTTGACCATCGACGCCGGTGCGGCGGCGGCACTGCGCGGCGGCGGCAGCCTGCTTCAGGTGGGGGTCCGCGCGGTGGCGGGCAGCTTCGAGAGCGGCGAAGCCGTGGAAATTGCCACAGAAAGCGGCGAACTCTTGGCCAAGGGCCTCTGTCAATTGCCCAGTGCATCCTGTGCGCGTTTTGGCGCGAGCGGCGAACTGGTGCACCGCGACGACATGGTCGTGCTGGCTTCGTGATGTCGGATCTGCGCACTATCGGTATGGCGGCGCGCAACGCCGCGGTCCTGCTGGCAACTTTGCCTACTGACACCAAGAATCGCGCGCTCGGCGACGCCGCCGCAGCTTTGCGTGTTGCCGCTCCGACGATCCTCACTGCCAACCAACACGACGTCAGCAACGCTCGCGATGGTGCACTAAGCCCCAGCCTGCTCGATCGGTTGACGCTGAGCGCGGTGCGCATCGACGCCATGGCGCAATCACTCGAAGCGATCGCCGCCTTGCCGGACCCGATTGGCGAAACCATGGAGCGTTGGCAACGCCCCAACGGGCTCGATATCCACCGAGTTCGTGTGCCCCTAGGTGTTATCGCGGTGATTTACGAAGCCCGGCCCAACGTCACCTCCGACATCGCCGGGTTGTGCATCAAGTCGGGCAATGCCGCAGTCCTACGGGGATCGTCGAGTGCTGCGGAGTCCAACCAGGCTCTGGTCAACGTCATCTGCAATGCCTTCGACACAGCGGGGCTACCGACCGCGAGTGTGCAGTTGATTGGCGACACTTCGCGGCAGACGGCACGTGAATTGATGCGCCTGCGCGAGCACATTGATCTGCTGATCCCACGCGGCGGGACAGCGCTGATCGCCGATATTCGGGAGCACGCGACGGTGCCCTATGTCATTGACGGCGACGGTAATTGCCACGTTTACGTCGACGCCGAAGCTGACCTCGAGATGGCGGCACGAATTGTTATCAATGCTAAAACTAGCCGATCCTCGGTCTGCAATGCCGCTGAGAAATTAGTGCTTCATCGCGAGATTGCCGACGCCCTGTTGAGTACGCTGCGCCGGCAGCGACGGCGAGCAACTCCCGGCGATGATCGGCCGCCTGCAGACCTTGCGCCGCGAATACGGGCGCGGGAGCGAGCCGTTCGAGATCCACGTCATCTCGATGGACGGCTACAGTCCCGACGGCTGCCGCCGCCTCGAGGAGCTCGGGGTCACCGACGTCATCATCGGCCTGCGCAACGCGTATCAGATGGAGCAGGACACCGAAACCTTGCAGCAGAAGCTCGACGCCATGAACTGGTTCGCCGACTCGGTCATCGCCAAGGTACGGGGCTGACCTCCCTGGGGCCGGTCGCCGTCGTCGGCGGTGGGCCGGCCGGCCTGATGGCCGCCGAGGCGCTGGCCACCGCCGGGGCCACGGTGACGGTGTTCGAGCGGATGCCATCGGTCGGCCGCAAGTTGCTGCTGGCCGGCCGGGGTGGATTGAACCTGACCCACAGCGAGCCACTCGACCCATTTCTGGGTCGCTACGGCCCGGCTCGCCCGGTGATAGCCGCGGCCATCGGTCGTTTCGGGCCCGATGACCTGCGCGCCTGGTGCGCGGGTCTGGGTGAAGAACCCTTCGTCGGGTCGAGCGGACGGGTCTTCCCCGCCGGATTCAGAGCGACGCCGCTGCTGCGGGCCTGGCTGCGACGACTCGACGATCTCGGCGTCGAGATCCGCACTCGCCACGAATGGACAGGGTGGGCCGACGACGGCCGCGCGTTGACCTTCACCGACGGCACCGGCTCACCGACCGTCCACCCGAGCGCCACGACCGTGCTGGCCTTTGGCGGGGCCAGCTGGCCGCGGACCGGTTCGAACGGCGCCTGGGTGGTGCCGGTCGAAGCGGCAGGCATCGCAGTGACCGCCCTGCGCGCCGCCAACAGCGGCTTCACGGTCGATTGGTCCCCCACCTTCGCCGAGCGCTTTGCCGGTACGCCGCTGAAGAACGTGCGGCTCTCGGTCGGCCGTCGACGAAAGGGCGGCCCGGCCGCCATTCGGACCGAAGCGCTGATCACCCGCTCGGGCATCGAGGGCAGCGGCATCTACGCCCTGTCGCGTCCGCTGCGCGACGGCATCGATCGAGCCGGGCAGGTGACGCTCACGATCGACCTGCAACCCGACCGCAGCAACCAGCAGGTCGCCGATCGTCTGACGCGGGGACGTCCGAAGGACTCGGTGTCCACCGCCCTGCGCCGAGCCACCGGTCTGGCCCCCGTGGCGATCGCCCTGCTGCGCGAAGCCACGGCCAACCAGTTGCCCTCGGCGCCGCTCGAATTGGCGCAACTGATCAAGTCGGTACCGATCACCCTGGTCGGCGCCGAGCCGATCGACCGGGCCATCTCGACCGCCGGCGGCATCGGCCTCGACCAGATCGACGACTCCTTCATGCTGCGAACGCGGCCCGGCACGTTCGTTGCCGGCGAGATGCTCGACTGGGATGCGCCCACCGGGGGCTATCTGTTGCAGGCCACGTTCAGCACCGCCGTCGTCGCCGCCCAAGGAGCCATCGCGTGGCTCTCAGCGGGCTCCGGCCGCTCGGCCGGCTCGACGGCCGAAGAAGGTGCCGTCGCCTAGTGACACGCCACTGGCGTAGCCGAACGAGGCGATGCCCGACGTGGTGCGACCGGCGGCGAAGAGGCCAGGGATCGCCGGCCCGCCGACGGTGCGAACGGCGCCGTCGACCGACGTCACCAGACCGCCGAGAGTGAAGGTGGCGTAGTACGCCGCCGGGTTGGCGACGCGAAGGTCATACGCCCCGAGCGGCGGAACCAGCGGACGCACGAAGGCCTCGCCCTTGTTGAACACCGGGTCGGCGCCGACGGCCGCATGGCGATTGTAGAGATCGAGCGTGGCCACCAACGACCCCTCGGGCAGACCGATCTCGCGCTCCAGATCCTCGGCCGACTCGCAGACCCAACTGGCCTGCAACCCGGCGCGCGTCACCTCATAGAGCTCCTCGTCGACGATCAGATACGCCTCGCCCTGTTGGCGGAACAGCACTTCCTGTCCGACGCGTCCGTAGTACGTGTCCTCGTTGATGAAGCGCTGACCGTGGCCGTTGACCAGCACGCCGGCCACCAGCTTGCGGGGAGGCGTCATGGGCACTGCGCACTCGGCCGCATCCATGCGGGCCACCGCCGCGCCGAGGGCCTGAGCCATGCGGATGCCAACGCCGTCGTCGAACGGATTGCCCAGGCGCAGCGAACAACGAGCCACCAACGGGCTGTGGCGCTCGATCATCTCGTCGTCGTGTACGAACCCACCCGCCGTCAACACCACACCCCGACCGGCTCGTACCCGCACGTCGGCTCCGGCCCGTCGGGCCACCAGACCCACGACCGCGCCGTCGGGATCGACCACCAGTCGCGTGGCTCGCACGTCGACCTCGACCCGGGCCGGGGTGGCCGCCACCGCATCGGTCAAGCACTGCATCAGAAAGCCGCCGGCGGCGTGACGCTTCTGGGGCTTGTGCCCACGCGGTGCCGGGGTGGCGATGCGATCGAACGGATAGGCATCCTCGCCGCCGGAGTAGACGAGCGCGTCATCGGTCGGGGGCTCGATGCCCGGCTCGGGGTAGAAGCCGGCCTTGAACGGCACCCCCTGATCGACCAGCCAGTGGTAGTGGTCGACGCTGCCGTCGCAGTAGAGCCGCACTTTGGCTTCGTCGGCATCGGGGCCGCAGGCCGCCATCAAGAAGAGGAACATCTGCTCAGCCGAGTCCTCGAACCCGCACTCGATCTGGATCGGCGTGCCTCCGCCGAGATAGATCAGTCCACCCGACTGGGCCGACGTGCCCCCCGGACCCCCCGACGCTTCGAGCACCAACACGTCGGCGCCGACCTCGGTCGCGCCGAGCGCCGCGCTGGCTCCGGCCGCACCCATGCCGACGACGACGACGTCAGCTTCGAGATCCCAGGCCGCGATATCGGCTACCGCCGTCGGTTCGGTCGACACGCGCGCTGGTTGGCCAAGGGCTCCGTCGGACATGAGCGGCGAGGCTAGTGCCGCCTGGGGACACGGTGACCGGTCGGGCCGTGGCACCATGCGCCGATGCTCGATCCTCGCACTCCCGTCCTGGTCGGCGTCGGCTCGATCACCCAACGGGGCGAAGGCGATGTCGTGGTGGCCGACCTCGACGAGCCCATCGAGCTGATGCGCCGAGCGGCAGTGGCCGCCGCCGCCCATGCACCCGGGCTCCTGACCCGGGTCGGTCTGGTGTTGGTGCCCAAGGGCATCTGGGATTATCCCGACGCCGCCGGTCAGCTGGCCGAAGCCATCGGAGCCACGGCCCACACGGTGGTAGGAGAGGTCGGCATCCTGCAACAAACGCTGATCACTCGGGCGGCCGCCGAAATCGCCGCCGGTCGCGTCGACATCGCTCTGGTCGTCGGCGGCGAGGCTCGGCACCGGGCTCTGCTCGCCTTCC
>JAYUBX010000671.1:0-3117 GCA_043740665.1 Candidatus Neomicrothrix sp. | reverse complement strand
GCACGGTGTACATCAGCGAGTTCGGTTCGCGCATTCGTCGGGTCTCGCCGACCGGCACCGTGAGCACGGTTGCCGAAACCGGCGTGGTTGGCTTCAGCGGCGACGGCGGTCCTGGTGTGGCGGCCGAACTCAATTTCCCGAAGGGCATCGCCCTCGGCCCCGATGGCAACCTGTACATCGCCGACTACGGCAACAATCGAGTGCGGGTGGTACAGATCACCGGCTTGGTGCTGGTCACCACGACGACGACTTCGACCGCACCGGTGTCGACCACCACGACCGCACCGGTCGCTTCGCTGGCTCACCCGGTGGCGGCGTCCGCGGCCCTTACGGGCTGATCTACCGGGTCGCGGTGGTGGCCGAGGCGTCGTCGGATGCGTCTATGGCATCGAGGGCCGCGACGGCGGCATCGAGCATGCGGGCCGAGCAGCCGGCCATGGCCACCGGCGGAACGGCCTCGTCGACGATGAGGTCGGCGATGGCCCGGAACGCCTCGGCCGCGGGGCCGTCACCGAGGGCGATCGGCGTGCCGGCGTCACCGCCCGCGGCCACCGACGACTCGATCGGGATCTGGCCGAGCAGAGGGACGCCGGCGTCGCGGGCCAGGGTCTCGCCGCCGCCGGTGCCGAAGAGGGCGTACTCGTCGCCGTGCTCGCAGCGAAATGAGCTCATGTTCTCGATGACGCCGGCGATGCGCAGGAAGCTCTTGCGGGCCATGGTCGCAGCGCGGATGGCGACCTTCTGGGCACTGACCGCGGGGGTGGTCACGATGATCATCTCGGCGCGGGGCAGCATGCGGGCCAATCCCATGGCCACGTCTCCGGTGCCGGGTGGCATGTCGATCAGCAGGTAGTCGAGGTCGCCCCAGGCCACGTCCTCGAGGAAGTGCTGCACGGCTCGATTGAGCATCAGGCCGCGCCACATCAGGGCGGCCTCTTCGTCATCGACCAGGAACCCCATCGACACGATCTTGAGCAGACCGGTTCCGATGCGCTTCTCGTTGGGCACGATCTTCTTGTCGCCGTCGGTCGAGCCCTGCAGCCGGCCCTCGACCCCCAGCATCCGCGGCACCGAGAAGCCCCAGATGTCGGCGTCGAGCACGCCGACCGTGAATCCCTTGGCCGCCAGCGCGGCGGCCAGGTTCACCGTGACCGACGACTTGCCGACTCCGCCCTTGCCTGACGCGATCGTGATCACCCGGGTGGTGGCGGGGATCATGGTGTCGGGCGCCTTGTCGCGCACGTTCCAGCGGGCCTTCTGCATGGCCGCGGCCTTTTCTTCGGCGTTGAGCTCGGTCCATTCGAGCTTCACGTGGGTGACGCCGGGCAACGACGAGATGCGGCTGCGGACGTCCTTCTGGATCTGGGCCCGTAGGGGACAACCCGACGTGGTCAAGGCGATGGTGATGACCACGTTGCCGTCGCCGTCGACGGTGGCTCCCTTGGCCATACCGAGGTCGACGATGTCGCTGCCGAGCTCGGGATCGATGACGCCACGAAGCATGGCCATGACGTCGTCGGGCGACGGTGGAGCCGCAGGGGCTCGGCTGCTGGAAGCGATCGGATCAGGCACGAGACCGATTTTACCGGGATTGCCCATGTAATCTTGCCGAGTGCCCAATGGAGCCCCCCGCCTCGACATCCTGAAGGCTCTCGGCGACAACACCCGCTACGCGATCTATCTCGAACTGGCCCGATCGCCGCTGCCGCTCTCGACCGCCGAGATCGCCGATGTGCTCGACCTGCATGTCAACACGGTGCGCCCGCACCTCGAGCGCATGCGCGACGTCGGACTGCTCGACGTGCGCAGCGAGGCCAGCGGCGGCGTCGGCCGACCCCAGCACCGCTACTCGCTCGCCGCCGACGCGCCGGCCCTCGGACTCGAACCGTCGCCGTTTCCGATGTTGGCCAACGCGCTGCTCGAGGCGGCCCACGAGGCAGGACTCGAGTCGGGTGACCTGACCGATGCCGGCCGTACCCAGGGCCGGGCCGATGCCCGGGCCTGGCCCGTCGATGCCGATGTCCTCGAGGCGGTGCTCGTCGAGCAGGCTCGCCTCGGGTTCGACCCCGAGGTCGTCGATCTCGATCACGGCGCGGTGATCGCCTTCGCCCATTGTCCGTTCCGGGCGCTGGCCGAACGGCACCCCGATCTGGTGTGCAGTCTGCACTGCGGCTTGGTCGAGGGGCTGGTCGGCGAGTTGGGCACCGCCGAGGTCGTTCGGTTCCACCCCTTGCTCGATCGCACGCCGTGCCAGGTCGAGCTGGCGATCCCGTGACCAGCCTGAGGTTCCTATCCACCCTCGCGCCCGCTACCCTCGCATGGACGCGCTGTGCCGCCGCAGCCGCCATCTTTCTGGAGGTCCGCCCATGATCGCTATCACCGACACCGCCGCCGTCAAGGTGAAGGACCTCATCACCCAAGAGGGCAACGACCAGCTCATGCTGCGGGTTGCGGTCCGTCCGGGTGGGTGCTCCGGCTTCAGCTACGAGATGTTCTTCGACACCGACAAGGCGGCCGACGACCTCGTCACCGACCATGCCGGGGTCAAGGTCGTGGTCGACCCGTCGAGCGCCCAACTGCTGCAGGGTGCGACCCTCGATTACAACGACGGTCTGCAGGGTGCCGGGTTTGCCATCGACAACCCCAACGCCCAGAAGACCTGCGGTTGCGGCCAGTCCTTCAGCTGATCGCCTGAAGTCCCGTGCGGATTTCGCCGCGGTCGAACACGTTGTCGAGGCGGTCGACGATGGTGCCGGCGGCATTGGCCAGATAGAGCGCCGGCTCGTACGTCAGGCCGTAGGTGTCGACCACCGGGGCCAACTGGGCCGACCCGCTGACGTCGGCCGGCGCCGCGGGTGTGCGTGACCCGTCGACCGTGCCGCTGCTGCTGGCGAAGATCGCCTCGGCGTTCGTGTACACCTCCGCGTGGATGATCTGGATGCCAGGGAACTGCGGGCCGATCTCGGTGAGCAGGTCGAGCACGGGCCCACAAACGCCGATCTGGCAGAACTTCGGGGTGGCAATCAGCAGGGCAGTCGGCTGGCCGGTGGCCAGGGCCTGGGTGAGCGTCATGGTGTGGAACGGACAGGTGCCCGCCGGCCGGGTGCAGATGGGGGC
>JAYUBX010000670.1:0-7865 GCA_043740665.1 Candidatus Neomicrothrix sp. | reverse complement strand
AGTCCGTCACCGTTGTTGTCGACGTTGATCTTGTACGACACGTCGTCGCCGAACTCGAAGAAGTTCGGTCCGCCGGCTGGGTTCTGCAGTGGGATGGAGTTGGTGATCAACACGACTTTGGTCGGGTCGTTGGGTGAAACGAAGGCATAGGTGTCGGTGCTGTCGGCGACGGGATCCTTCGAGATCTCTGGGGCCTCGCGATGGGAAGACATGGGTGGGTTCCTCTCAGCTCGGGTGGTTGCCAGTGGCGGCGGCGACGATGCGGGCGATGAAGCTGGGGTCGTTGAGCACGACTTCGTTCTCGCCGCTCATCACCGAGATCTCACCGGCGGCGGCGTCGCGGACGTGCACGACCAGGGGACCGCCGCATTCAGTTGCTCGATGGTGACGGCCGCGGCCGCGGCGACGGTGTGTTGGATCGGTGCCGGCCAGCCCGATGCGGCCGGGACCAACACGCTGATCCTCCGCTTCAACACGGCGGCTGACCTGGCCAGTTCTGACGATGAGCTGGTCGCCCAGCGGTGCGGCAGCGTCCCCGCCGACCAGCCGGCACCGAAGCTGCGAGCCGTCGCCGAGGGACCGACCTGGGTCGTCGGCGACAGCGGCACCCATGGTGGCATCTGGGGCGCGAAGGACGAAGCGGCCGACGCCCCCGCCGTCACGACCGCCGCCGCGCGGATCGCATCGGCGCTCGGCGGCAAGGTGCTGCAGCGGTCCTGCTGATCACGCCCGGCCATCGGGCCCCGGCGTAGTAGCGAAGGAGGGCTGCCGCTACTACGGTCCCGATTCCTGACGCGGGAACGATCGAACCCGTGCACGGGCGCTTAGCTCAGCTGGTTAGAGCACCTCCCTTACAAGGAGGGGGTCGGGGGTTCGAGTCCCTCAGCGCCCACCCCCCGTCCCCCCGGTTCTTGCGGCAGTAGAGGTACGGAAAGCAGGCCTCAACCGCAGCAGGAACGCTGCCGATCCGACGACGGTGCTGGCGAAGGGTAGCCATGACGGTCACAAGTAGCTGAAGTGTTGGCACAAAGTAGCGCCATCCCGGATCGACTCATCGATGTTAGGGGTGACCTCATCGGCAGTCGGGCTCCACGATCGGGGCCCCCACCCGTGTCCAGTGTGGACCCGGGGCGGGGGCCCTCGATCGGTGCGTCACGATCGGTGCGTCACGATCGATGTCTGGAGTTGCCGGTGATCAGCTGGGCGGTAGCAGCACCGTATCGATGACGTGGATGACGCCATTCGAGGCGACGATGTCGGTCTTGACGACCTTGGACTTGTTGCCTTGGCCATCGGTGATGATGACGTCGCTGCCCTCGACGGAGACGGTGAAGGTGGCTCCGTTGACCGTCTTCACCGGTCCGGGCTTGACGTCCTTGGCCATGACGTCACCCGCCACCACGTGGTAGGTGAGGATGGCGGCCAGCTTCGCTTTGTTGGCCGGCTGAAGCAGGGTGTCGAGCGTCCCGGCGGGGAGCTTCTTGAATGCCTCGTTGGTGGGTGCGAAGACGGTGTAGGGGCCCGGGCCCGACAGGGTCTCGGCCAGTCCGGCGGCTTTGACTGCTGCCACGAGGGTCGAGAAATCGGGGTTGCTGGCCGCGATCTCCACGATCGTCTTTGCTGCCGGTGCCGTTGTTTCGGAGGTGACCCGCTGCGTGGTGGCAGACGAGCCGGCGGTGCTCTTGGACGACGAACTGCACGCGCCGAGCGCAAGGGCGCCGACGGTGACCAGCGCAGCGAGGACGAGAACTCTTGGCTTCTTCATGGGATTTGGATCTCCTGGTCGTAATTAGTGCTAATTGATGTACAGCTGGTTTACGGACCAGGAAGCCAAGTCGGATGACACCGTCGACGCCAACCGCAACCGTGGTGGTCGGCGCGGCTCTGGCCGTCATGCTGATTCCCTAGGAAGGCCCGGCCGTCGCCTGTGCGATCTCGACGGAAAGGCGCGGCGTCCCTCAGCGGTTGAGCCCGTCACGCACGGACTGGAGCGGATCGGCGATGACGAGCTTGATGTCCTGCTCGGCGAGCTCGCCGTAGAGCTGGCGGATGGTCTCGCCGCCGCGGTAGTCGATGTCGGGTACGACCGCAGCGTTGGTGCAGAGCCAACGGGGCGGGTTCTTTGCTGCGCCGAAGGCGCTGGTCTGTTCGAAGAAGAGGTTGGCGTTGGCGTAGCAGAGAGGGCCGGGTTGCAGCACGGACGTGCCCGGCCGGTAGGAGCGGCGCAAATGATCGATGATCGACGCAACGAAGGCGCAGCACCTTGTGCATGCCGGCGAGGACGACCCCAGAATCGCGAAGGCGAGCAGAGGCAGAAGGATGGTGGAGAGCCCCGTGATCGCCGCCATACCCGCGATGCTGGAGTAACCCATGACCTCGGGAATGGCGAGCACGGCGAGGGTGACTCCCGCGATCATTTCCATCGGGTTCGCCCCCGGCGGGAGGCGTGCCCGACTCGCCGCTCGCGAAGAACCACTGACCACCACGGCGTGTCCGAGTCGAAATGATCCGGAGCCACCGCGTCGAGCGGTACGTGTAGGCGGACGGCGATATCGATTCCTGCGGGTCGGGGCGCCGACACCCACCCGTCGATGTCAATCTTGGTGGGATCCTCCGCTCTCGGGGCATCGCGTCGCAGGCAGCGAGTGGGCCATCGTCAGACGCGGTCATCGATGGCTCCAAGGCCACAGCAATCCCGACGCGTTTCGGTTCGACATTCGGCGGGGTCCCTGGGACCGGTAGGTGACCGGAGGATTTACTCGACGGTCCGGCATCACTCTTGGACGCGGTCCAGTAGCGGCTGAGGTTGTTCTGGTGTCCGCGGATGCGGGCCCCGTCTAGTTCGTAGCGAGTTGGTCGAGCCGATCGAGCGCGATCCGACAGACCGCCAGGTACGGCGCGGCGAGCCACCCGACGCCAAAGCCCACCCGGCATCGGTTGGGTCCGAGAGGTTCGACACGGTGATCGGTGGCGTTGATGCCCGCAACCTTCCATGCCCAGCGAACGCCGCGTTCGAAGGTGGTGATCTCGAAGCCAAGGGTGACGCCCAGCGCCGTCTCGACCTTGCCCCGGGCGCCCAGTTCCAAGGTGCCACCCTCGACCGACGCGCGCCGGACCGATGGGCCCCATTGTGGCCAAGCAGCCGGGTCGACGAGCAGGTCCCAAACTGTGGCTGCAGGCGCATCGACCTCTGCGGAGATCCACAGCTGCTTCATGGGTCGTTCGCCGGAGTGCCGGTCCGCGTCGGCGAGTCGGGGCGACCGAGCAGGGATGCAACCACGTCTGATGCGGCGGCGCCGGATCGTGCGGCGCCCTCGACCTTGGCACCGCCGAACGCGTCGCCGGCGAATACCAGCGGAGGCAAGCCGCCGGCGACCAGGCATCGGTCGGGGTGGACGGTAGTGGGGCGGGCGAATCGCCAGCGGTGGACCTGGACAGTGCCGTCGATCGGCTCGGATCCGAGTCGCGCCGAGCGCAACAGCTCGGCGGCCACCATCTCGTTGCTGGACTGCCAGTTCGCCTGGCTGAATTCGGCGGTGGCGTGGATCGTGACCGCGGGAACGGTGGACACGCCTTTGAGGTGGTTGTCGGCCATCCAGTCGATCGGCCCGTTGTCCGGGTCGACCGCTCCGGGTTCGGCGAGCCCGGATGGGCCGTGCAGCGCCGCCAATACGGCCAGGCAGGGCTCGTACCGGATGGCCCGCAGCGCTTCAGCATCAGGCGCTGACAGGCGAACGGCGCCGGCGGTCAGCAGGTCGAGGGCCTGCGGCGCGGGCGCGGTGACGACAACGGCGTCGGCGACGAGCTCCGTGCCGTCATCGAAGTGGATCCGCCAGGTCTCGTCGAATGACGACAGGGCGACGACCCGGGCCGCGACCCGGACGTCGAGCCCCTCGGCGAGATGCTTGGCGACGGCGTTCATGGTGGTGACGCCACGAAACCGAGCATGACCGTCCGGGTCGACGGTCCCATCGGGGCCGATTCGACCCCGGAACCACGTTCGGGCCACGCCGGCACGTTGCCAGCCGGCCACGGTCTCGGCGAACTCGGTCGTGTGGGCGGTGATGAACTGGGCGCCGTGGTCGAAGGTGGCGTCCCCGATCCGGCGGGTGGCGAGACGACCGCCTACCCCGCGGCCCTTGTCGAAGACCGTCACGTCGAACGACCCGCTCAGATGTTTGGCGGCGGTGAGCCCGGCGACGCCCGCGCCAACCACCGCGACGCGTCGCCGGGGCATCACAGTTCGCCGGCGTCGAGGGCCGCCAGCACCTCGGCGGCGCGGGCGTTGACCTGGTCGAGATCGCCGAGCCGTTGGCTGGCGTGAACCTGTCGGGCGGCGCGGGCGTTGTGGCCGAACCGTTCGCGGTGCCGGTCGAGAAACGACCAGTACAAGGTGGTGAACGGGCAGGCATCCGGCCCCACCCGCAAGCGCCGGTTGTAGACGCACGACCCGCAGTAGTCACTCATCTTGTCGATGTAGGCGCCACCGGCGGCGTAGGGCTTGGTGGCCATGCGGCCCCCGTCGGCGTACAGCGCCATCCCGACCACGTTGGGCAGCATCACCCATTCGGCGCCGTCCACGAAACTGGACCACATCCACTCGGTCAGCTCCCAGGGTTCGATGCCGGCCAAGAGCGCGAGGTTGCCCAGGATCATCAGGCGCTGGATGTGATGGGCGTAGCCGTGGGCAGCGACGTCGTCGATGACCGTGCCGACGCAACGCATCTTGGTGGGTGCACCGGCAAAGACCGGCGGAAGTGCCCGGTGGGCTTCGAGCTCATTGGCGTTGCGGTAGTCGGGCATCCATTGCCAGTAGCGACCCCAGACGTACTCGCGCCACCCGATGACCTGACGGATGAACCCTTCGGCCGACGCGATCGACACGTCGCCCCGCCGGAAAGCGGCCTCGGCTGCGTCGCACACCTCGGCAGGCAGTAACAGGCCCAGGTTCAGATATGGGCTGAGCAGGGTGTGAGCCAGGTGCCAGTTGGTCGACAACATGGCGTCCTCGTGCGGCCCGAAGATCGGCAGGATGACCGCAATCACGTGCTCCAGCCGACGCAGCGCCTCGGCGCGCGACGTTGCCCACGTTCCGTCCGGTTCGGCACCCCAGCACGAAGCCGGCAGATCGGCCATTACCGCCCGATCGAGTTCATCGAGCGGCGTCTGCAGCGGCTCGGGCCATGGCCGGCCGTCCTTGGGTGGACGCTCCCGGTTGTCGGCATCAAAGTTCCAGCGACCGCCGGCCGGTTCGCCGTCGTCCATCAGGTAACCGAGCCGGGTCCGTTGCCACCGATAGAAGTCCTCCATCTTCACGGTGCGTCGCGTCGACACCCAGGCACCGAAGTCTTGGTAGTGACACAAGAACTGGTCGGAGCGAACCAGCTCGACACCCAGCCGGCCGAGCAGAGCCAGCCCATCGAACGATGCCGGCTCCATCGCCACCACCCGGGACGGCTGATACTCGTCCCGATGGGCGTCGAAACCAGCGGCAAGACTCGGCGACTTTCGGTAGTCGACCTCGAAACCCTCAGCGCCCAACTCGGCCGCGAACCGGCGCATGGCGCAGATCACCAGATGGGCACGCTGACGATGCCACGACTTCGAGTCCAGCTTGGCGCTGCTCTCGACCATCAGGACCCGGCTGGTCGACGGCTCAGCTAGTCGGAGCGCGCCGAGGCGCCGGTTCAGCTGATCACCAAGCACCCAGACGGTTTCCACCGTTACAACCGATGTCCAGCCCGCCGACGCAGATGGCAAGTGCCTCGCCACGATCGGCCGGTTCGCGGTGGTCGCATCAGGCGAGAAGGCTCCGCAGCATCCACGCCGTCTTCTCGTGGATCTGGAGACGTTGGGTGAGCAGATCAGCGGTTGGCTCGTCATGGGCTCCCTCGACGACAGGGAACAGAGATCGGGCGGTACGGGCGACGGTCTCTTGGCCGGCTACGAGCCGTCTGATCATCTCGGTGGCGTCTGGATGGTCGTCATCCTCGGGCACGGCCGACAACGCTCCGAACTCGCGATAGCTGCCAGGGGCGGGTGCACCGAGTGCCCGGATGCGCTCGGCGATGAGGTCCACCGCCAGAGCCAGTTCGCTGTACTGGGTTTCGAACATCAGATGCAGGGTCTGGAACATCGGTCCCGTGACGTTCCAGTGGTAGTTGTGCGTCTTCAGGTACAACGTGTAGGTATCGGCCAGCAGTCGGGCCAATCCATCGGTGATCGCCTGGCGATCGCTTTCGCTGATGCCGATGTCGATCAACTGGTCACTCATGGGGTCTCCTGTGGGTTGCCACCGCGCTGCGTCAGCGTCACGTTGACGGCATCGCTGCTGGTGTGTCGTGCTCGCCGGAGGCGGCGAGCGGCGGACCGGGGGCAGCGGCTGTGGCTTGATCGTCTGCCGACAGATTGGCGAAAATTTGGTAGCCGAACGCCAGCGAGGCCCATGTGGTCAGCGCAAAGACGATGGCGCCAGCCACGGCGAGAGCGACATTAGACATGTTTGTTTGCCTTGGCTGGGTTTTCTCCGACGAGAACGAGGGCACCAAGGCTATGGATCGCTCCAACCCACAGGCCCACGAAGATGGCTGCCTCACGAAACCCGGAGAACCAGAGGCTCACCGACAGAACCAACGACAGGAAGCCGGCCACGAGAAACGCCAGCTTTGCACGGTGAAACGGACCGAGAGCCGAGATACTTCGTTTCGGGGTTGAACGGGTGGCAGTCATCGATTGACCTTTCTACATATTGTTGTACGAACACCGACTTCAACCCTTCTGAGTCGGATTTATTTCGTCTCATCGTACTTTGATTCAGGCGACGTAGGCTGCTTCTCGTGAACCCTGAAGACCACTCGGTCGACCTGGCGTCGGCCGCCCGAGAGCTCGGGGTCCACTACCAGACCGCGTACCGATGGGTCCGAACCGGACGCCTGCCCGCCGTCATGATCGACGGCCGGTACGCCGTATCCGGTAACGACATCGCAGCTCTACGCCACTCACGCACGACGCCGACCCGACCGAGAACCCCTGACCAGAGCCGGATCGCCGGCAAGTCAGTCGCTCTGTACGCTGCGCTCGTCGAGGGCGACGAGCAACTGGTCCGCCGCATCGCGCGGACACTCGTTGACGAGGGAGCCGACATCCGTGAACTGGTCACCCATGCCCTCGCCCCCGCACTGCGCGAGATCGGCGACGAATGGCGAGCCGGACGGCTCACAATCGGCACCGAGCATCGGGCATCGGGCATCGTGGAACGAGTGCTCGGGGAACTGGCTCCCAACCCCCGCGGCCGCCGCCGGGGAATTGCGCTGGTCGCCGCCATCGAAGGGGACCACCACACGCTCCCCACGACCATGGCCGCGGTCGCGCTCCGAGAAGACAACTGGACCGTCCACCACCTGGGGTCCGACATGCCCGCCGCTGAGCTCGCGTCCTTCTGCCGGACCGAACCGATCGACCTCGTCGTCCTCACGGTCACCGAACCGGCCATCACCGAGGTAGCCCAGGAAGCAGCCGTGTCCATCCGAGCGCTCGGCATCCCTGTCGTCGTCGGTGGACCCGGCCGCACGCTCGATGACCTCGTCACCGAGGCACGCACCACCGGTCGCACGCCACCCGGCGGACCGACTCGCCAACCGAAGGATGCCCCGCATGCCCGCCGATGAAACCGACGCGACCAGGCAGAACCCCGTTGTGGCCATCGTCGGTGCCAGCGGCGGGCTCGGATCGGCGTTGGCCCGTGAACTGGCGAGTCGAGGCGCACAGCTCCTACTCACTGCTCGGGACACGGACAGCTTGAAGAGCATGCGCGCCGAACTGCCCGGGTCGGCGGTTGCCGCCCTGGACCTGCGCGACCCTGCGGC
>JAYUBX010000669.1:0-2770 GCA_043740665.1 Candidatus Neomicrothrix sp. | reverse complement strand
TACTTCTGGATCTGGGCGTTGAGTGAGGCTGCGGTCAGGCCGGCCTCGTACTTGGCCACCACCTGGCCGTCGGGCGTGATCAGGTAGGTCTCGGGTACCGCGGTTACCCCGAAGCTGAGCGCGATCGAGCCGGTGTCACCACCGACGACCGGCCAGGTGGCCCCCGACTTGGTCATGAAGTCGCGCACCGTCGTCTCGTCGTCGGGCTGGAAGACGACGCTGACGACCTTGACGTCGTCGGCCGCCCCGTGTTGCTGGTCGAACTTCACCAGTTCAGGCTGCTCGACCCGGCACGGCGTGCACCACGACGCGAAGAAGTTGACGACCACCCACTTGCCGCGGTGGCTGTCGATGTCGAAGTGGTCACCGGTGAGCGTCGTGCCGACGACCTCGGGTACGGCCTTGCCCACGATCAGCGCTTCGGGCTGACGCTGGTCGTTGCTCTTGCGGGTCGCCAGCAGTGCGACGAAGGCGATGAGCACGATGCCCACGACGATGGCAGCGTTGCGGGCCAAGTGCCGACCACCGCGAGGCGCATCAGAATCCATCACGCCACCTCGACCGGCTCGTCGACCGGCTCGTCGGCCGTCACCGGTGGCGTCGGCGGACGACGGCGATCGGCCACCGGCGCCGACACCGGCTCAGTGCCGCGTCGGCGACCGCGAGGGAAGGCGGCGAGCAGCGTGCCGGCGGCCATGATGGCGCCGCCGATCCAGAGCCACATGATCATCGGCTGGATGGTGACCCGGATGGTGACCGGCTGATCGGGGCCAGTGGGTACGTCGAGCAGGCTGAGGGCCACATCGGTGCGCCACGTCGAATACACCGACGGGGTACCGACCACGCTGCTGCCGAAGGTGTACTTGCTGATGCCGGGCGAGAACGGTCCGTTGCCGTCGACCGTGATCAGGGCCTGTGTCTGGGTCTTGTTGCTGTCGACGACCGTGTTCATCCGCTGGTACGAGATTCGATGGCCAGCAAAGCTGGCCGTGTCGCCGGGCGACAGGATGAACTCGTTCTGACGCACGTTGCTGGCGCTGGCGGCAAAGGCCACGGCTATCACGACCACGCCGATGTGCACGATCATCCCACCGTTGGCCCGACCGACCAGCCCCCGCCAGCCCTGCCGGCGGGTGGCCAACACCAGTTGCCGACCGGCGGACCCGGCGGCGAACCCGCCCAGCCCGAACGCGATCAGTGGAGCAAGGCCTCGCTGGCCCAGCACGACGCCCAACATGACGCAGCCGGCGCCGATCCAGGCCGGCCAGATCAGTCGATGGCGAAGCAGTTCGCCGCTGGCCTTGCGCCACGGCAGCACCGGTGCCACCGCCATCAGAAACAGCAGCGCCAGACCCACCGGCATGGTCATCCGGTTGAAGTAGGGCACGCCCACCGACACCCGTTTGCCGTTGATCGCCTCGACCAGCAGCGGGAAGACCGTGCCGAGCAGCACCACGAAGGCGAAGGCGGCGAACAGCACGTTGTTGGCCAGGAACGCACCCTCGCGGGACAGCGGCGAATCGATGCGGCCGGGTGATCGCAACCGATCGCCACGCCACGCGATGAGCCCGATGGTGACGGCCACGATCAGGGCGAAGAAGGCCAGGATCGCCGGACCGATGCTGGACTCGCTGAAGGCGTGCACGCTGTCGAGCACACCCGAACGGGTGATGAACGTGCCCAGGATGGTGAGCGAGAACGTGGCGCACAGCAACGAGAGGTTCCACACCCGCAACATGCCGCGGCGCTCCTGCACCATGACCGAGTGCAGGTAGGCGGTTCCGGTCAGCCAGGGCAGGAACGAGGCGTTCTCGACCGGGTCCCAGGCCCAGTAGCCGCCCCAGCCCAGCACCTCGTAGCTCCACCACGAACCCAGCACGATGCCGATGGTCAGAAATCCCCAGGCGATGAGGGTCCAGCGGCGGGTCTCGACCAGCCAACCCTCGCCCACCCGGCCAGTGACCAGCGCGGCGATGGCAAAAGCGAAGGGCACGGTGAACCCGACGTAGCCGAGGTAAAGCATCGGCGGGTGGAAGGCCATGAGCGGGTTGTTCTGCAGCAACGGGTTGGGCCCCGGGCCGTCGTAGCCGAGCGGCGGCGAGAACGCCTTGAACGGATTCGCCGGCCCGATCAACAACCCGAAGAAGAAGACGCACACCACGAACATGGTGAGCAGCGCCCACGCCACCAACGGGTCGGTGAGGCGCTCGCGGAACTTGCGTCCGACCAAGGCGGTGTAGCCAGCCAGGAAGAGCATCCAGAGCAGGATCGAACCTTCGAGCGCGCCCCACATGGTCGCCACGTTGAACAGCGGCGGGGTGCGGCTGCTGCCGTTCTTGGCCACGTAGAGCACGGTGAAGTCACGGGTGATCAACGCCCGTTCCATGGCGAACACGGCCAACACCGCAGCGAACAGCACGAGCCACGTGTAGACCCGGGCGAGTCGCAACAGGTCGGGGCGGCCCCGCAACAGCCCGACAGCGAGGGTCACGACCGCGGCGATCGACGAGACCAGGCCGAGCACCACGCCTGCCGTACCGAGGGCGAGGTTCATGGCACCGTCGAGGGGGTGACCGCCGGCGCCACGGTTCCCCCGGTGTCGGCCTGCTTGAGCCGGTCACCGTTCTTGGCCACATAGTTGGCGTCGTGCTTGATGAGCATGCGATCGCTCTCGAACTGGGTGCCGTTGGTGTCCCAGTGACCTTCGAGGACGACCGGCTCGGCGTCCTTGAACAGCTCGGGCGGATCACCCTGGTGCACGACCGCGACC
>JAYUBX010000668.1:0-1589 GCA_043740665.1 Candidatus Neomicrothrix sp. | reverse complement strand
GCGGCTCGGCTGCCGCTCGAGATCATCTGCGACATGATGGGTATTCCCTCGTCGCAGTACCAGCGGGTGTTCGAGCTGACCAACACCATCCTGGGTGCGGGCGACGCCGAGTACACCCCCGACTTCATGGCGCTGATGAACGCGGCAGTTGAGCTGTCGCAGATGGCCCAGGAGATCAGTCGCGACCGGCTCGTGAACCCAGCCGACGATCTGACGACGGCGATGATGATGGCCGAGGTCGAAGGGGCCGACGGCACCGTGCAACGGCTGACGGCCGAGGAGCTCGGTTCGTTCTTCATCCTGTTGGTGGCCGCGGGCAACGAGACGACCCGCAATGCCATCAGTCACGGCATGTACGCCCTGAGCACCCATCCCGACCAGCGCCGCATCCTGGCCGCCGACTTCGAGACGGTCATCCCCACGGCGGTCGAGGAGATCGTGCGCTGGGCCAGCCCGGTCATCCACTTCCGCCGCACCGCCACCGAGGACACCGTGCTGAGCGGTCAGTCGATCAAGGCCGGCGACAAGGTCGTGATGTGGTTCAACTCGGCCAACCGCGATGATGCCGTTTTCGCCGATCCCTACCGTTTCGACGTGCGTCGCACGCCCAACGAGCAGGTCGGGTTCGGGGCCGGCGGACCCCACTTCTGTCTCGGCGCCAATCTGGCCCGTCGCGAGATGACGGTGATGCTGCGTGAGGTGTTCCGCCAGCTTCCCGACCTCGAGATCACCGGCGAGCCCGACTACCTGCAGTCGACCTTCATCCACGGCATCAAGCGCATGCCGTGCCAGTTCACACCGGCGTGACCCCGTCGTGACCACGATCGATTCGGCTCATCAGGTCCGAACGCTCGACGAGCTTCGGAGCCACTATCGCGAAGCGGCGGGCCTGTCACTGGCCAAACAGCACAGCCGGCTCGACGACCATGATCGCCAGTTCATCGCCGACGCGCCACTGCTCATGCTGGCCACCAGCGACGTCGCGGGCGCGGTCGACGTGTCGCCGAGGGGCGGTCCTCCCGGATGGGTGGGTGTGCTCGATGAGGGTCACCTGGCGATCCCCGACCTGGCGGGCAACAACCGGCTCGACTCACTCGCCAACATCGTGGTGAGTCCTGGGGTGGGGCTGCTGTTCGTCATCCCCGGGTTGGACGAGACGCTGCGGGTGAACGGCGAGGCCGTGGTCACCACCGATCCTGCGGTGTTGGCGCGAGTGACCGTGCGGGACAAGACGCCTCGCACGGCGATCGTGGTCGCGGTGAGTGACGCCTATATCCACTGCGCCAAGGCCTTCCGGCGCGCCGGGGCCTGGAGCCCCGACGAGTGGCCCGATCGGTCGGGCCGGCCGAGCATCGCCTGCATGTTGCGGGACCAAGTCGGGCAACCCGACGTCGAAGTGGTGGCCGTCGAGCAGACGCTCGAGGCCAGCTATCGGTCCACCCTCTGGCAGGTCGGCGGCATCGAGCGGGCGTGACCGGGTCGATGACGGCTCAGAACGAGTAACCAAGGCGGTCGATGTCTTCGTGGTACCGGCGTTCGGACAGGCGTCGGGCGGTGGCGTCGAACACGTCGTCGTGGGGCGGACGCTC
>JAYUBX010000667.1:0-2255 GCA_043740665.1 Candidatus Neomicrothrix sp. | reverse complement strand
CCGTCGGGTCGCCGGTGCCGGTGGACCTCGGCGTCGGCTTCGAGCGGGTGATGGACGAACGCCATCGCGAGGCCGATGCGTTCCACGAATCGTTCGTGGCATCGGGCACGACCGACGAGGAAGCCATGGTGATGCGTCAGGGCTTCGCGGGCCTGCTGTGGAGTCAGCAGTTCTATCGGTTCGACGTGGCCCGTTGGCTCGACGGCGATCCCGGCCAACCCGCCCCTCCGTCCGACCGCACTACCGGTCGCGACTCGTCGTGGCGTCACGTCGATGCCAACGACGTGATCCTCATGCCTGATGCCTGGGAGTACCCATGGTTCGCCTCGTGGGACCTGGCCTTTCATTGCGTGACGATGGCCCACCTCGATCCCACCCTCGCCAAGCGGCAACTGCTGCTGCTGTTGCGTGAGTGGTACACCCATCCCAACGGGCAGATTCCGGCCTACGAGTGGGAGTTCTCTGACGCCAACCCGCCGGTGCACGCATGGGCTGCGGTGCGGGTGTTCCAGCTCGACGGTTCGCGCGACCTCAACTTCCTGGCCCGGGTGTTTCACAAGCTGCTGCTGAACTTCTCGTGGTGGGTCAACCGCAAGGACGCCGGGGGCAACAACCTTTTCGAGGGCGGCTTCCTCGGCCTCGACAACATTGGCCCGTTCAATCGCAGCGAACCCCTGCCGGTTCCGGGCGTGCTCGAACAGAGCGACGGCTCGGGCTGGATGGCGATGTACTGCCTGAACCTGCTCGACATGGCCCTGATCTTGGGCGAGCACGATTCGGCGTACGAGGACATCGCCATCAAGTTCGCCGAGCACTTCCTGTTCATCGCCAGTGCCATGTCTCGGATGTGGGACGAAGAGTCGGCCATGTTCTGCGACATCATCCGTCGCCCCGACGGCTCGGAGGTGCAGGTGAAGGTGCGGTCGATGGTCGGGGTGATCCCCGTGGTCGCCCTGTCGGTGGTGCACGACCACCAGGTCGAGCAGATGCCGGACTTCGCCACGCGTATCGCCTGGTTCTTCGCCCATCACCCCGACGTCACCGCCGGGCTGGGCCAGCTGACCGACGCGGGCGACGAGCGGGGGTTGCTGCTCTCGGTGGTGTCTCCCGATCGCCTACGCCGAGTGCTGGCGCGGGTACTCGACCCCGACGAGTTCTTGTCCGACCACGGCTTGCGGTCGTTGTCGCGTTGGCATCGTCAGCATCCGGCGGCCGTCGACATCGATGGGCTCGATCTGTCGGTCGACTACGAGCCGGCCGAAAGCCGATCGGGCCTGTTCGGTGGCAACTCGAACTGGCGCGGACCGGTCTGGTTCCCCGTGAACTATCTGGTGATCGAGGCGCTGGTGCGATACCGGGCGTTCTTCGGTGACCAGTTCACCGTCGAGTTTCCGACTGGGTCGGGAGTCGAGGTGCCCCTCGATGATGTGGCCGCCGGCCTGACCCGTCGGTTGGTCTCGCTCTTCGTCAACGATGCCGACGGACGCCGGCCGGCCTTCGGGCGCTTCGAGCGGCTGCAGACCGACCCCGAATGGCACGACCTGCTCTGGTTCAACGAGTACTTCGACGGCGACACCGGTGCCGGTCTCGGCGCCAGTCACCAGACCGGGTGGACGGCGCTGGTCGCCCATCTGATCGCCCTGCGCCGCTTCACCTGAGTCAGGCGGCGGGTTGGTCGACCCGCAGGTAGAGGTCGCCACGGTCGGGTGCGACGTTGGCGTAGTGCTCACCGGGCCGGACATCCCACCCGTCGATGGCCGAATGTGGCGCCCGGGGATCGGTCGCGCAGGTCATGAGCAAGCGTCCGCCGGGGGCCACGGCGGCCCAGGCGTTGGCCAAGACGTCACGCCACCGGGGCGCGTGCTCGAGCACCTCAGTCGAGACCACGACGTCGTAGGTCCGGGTCGGCTGCCAGTCCGCCGCATCGCTGACCTCGTCAACGCCAGGCCCGGCCGCCAGATCGAGCCCGTGATCGTGCTCGGCCGTGAACAGACCGCCTACCCCTGCGTTGATGTCGAGACTGCCGATCTCGAGCACCGAAACCGGCCCCAGGTCGGTCGTCTGGCGCGTCACCCAGGCGAGCGGCTGTACGTGCACGTCAGCCCCCGGTCGGAGCGGGCGTCGACGTGCCGTCGGATGTGATCGCGGTTGTGGTCGCGCCGTCGGCAGTCGCTGGATCGGAACTCAGTGCATCAGCGGCGGCACCGACGATGGCCGAGCCGAGGAAGTCGGCCAAGATCCGGTCGGCCGCCGCG
>JAYUBX010000666.1:0-2847 GCA_043740665.1 Candidatus Neomicrothrix sp. | reverse complement strand
ATTGCTTGCTCGATCAGTTCGAGCGCCTCGCTGGAGGAGACCTGGTTTGCGTGGTTGGCGAGGTGCTTGAAGATGTCGATGTCTGTCATCGCGTCTGGGCTGAGGCGCACCAGTTGTGATGCTTGGCTGCGTGCTGGTAGGAAGTGGCCGAGCGTGGAGCGTGCTTTGGAGATCCGGTTCCACAGGGTTGATCGTTCGATGCGGCGACCGCCCCAGACCGCATCGATGACTTGGTCTTCTGTGGCGGAACGGCCGTGGCATGCGAGGAAGGCGATGAGGCTGACGTCGAGCCGACCGAGTTCGGGATGGGCGGGAAGTGTCGGGGTGCCAAGGAGCCGGATCAAGAGACCGGGCGTCGGAACGGACCAGGGTTCGTCATCGCTCGTGCGATCGCCGTTGATGTCGAGTTCGAGCTGTTCCATGTCGTCGCCATTCAGGTACATCTCTGAACGAGGTTCGAGGCGGGCGGGTTCGGGGATCGCAGCGGCGAGTTCGACGACGTCGCGATCATGAAGTTCGAAGTAATCCTCGGTGTCGTCGAGTAGTTGCTCCAGTGTGGTGAGGGTTGCGTCGGGTACACCGGCGGCATCGAACGTCAAGCGGAGCGGCATCAGGCAGCCACGGCGCTCTTCGGTCAATGTGATCGAAGCGTGGGTGCCAGAGTGTTCGCCGACGACGATCAGGACGCCGCCCGAGCGTGGCCGAGCGACGTTGATGAATTCGTCGAGTCCCTCGGAATCGTCGGCGCGGACGATGACGATGGTGGTGTCATGGCCGAGCGGTCCGCAGATCGCGCGAAGGTCGAACATGTTCTTGGCGTGGCTTTCTTCCGCGAGTTGGTGGTTTCCGTCGGTGATCTGGGTGAGGTGGGCGAGTGCGGATTCTCGGTCTCTGGTCTGAACGCGAGGTGAGCTTTTCCCGACATCGAGGTCGTGGCCGACGATGTGGATGTAGGTGTTGGAGACGAGATCGCCGTGGCCGAGTTCGAGGATGATGGATCGCGCAAGGTCGTCGACATGAGTGGCGTGGCCGTTGATGGAGAGTGCCGAAGGCCTCGAGGTCGATCAGCAGCGGGTTCCCATGGCGGGTGCCGACGGTGACGAGCCCGGGAAGTGCTGCTGCGCCGCTCGACGCGACGACGACAGCATCGGGGTCGTACGCCAGCCGGTACGTCCAGCCACCGTCGTGGCTGGTCCACGGTTTCGGAGGTGGCGGGTTCTGGGCTTCCCACAGCAGTTCGATGCCGGTGGTTTCCGACAGTTCGCTTGCGACGCGACCGGCCGCTATTCGTTTGGGGTCGATCTTGTTGAAGAGGTCGAGGAGTTGCTGATTGGCCCAGGCGACAAGCGCTACGTCGGCCGCCGCGACGAGGGATCGTTCGATCACGGTTGTCGTCGGGTCGGCTCGGCGGCCGATGGTGTGGCGTGTGCCGCGTGTGGCCTGGCGGGTGCGGCGGCGGCGATGAGCGACCAGGAGCGCGGAGGCGAGAACTGTTGATCCAGACACTCCCGCCAGCAAATTGCGAGTGGAGTCTGGTGACGTCACGTTCGTCGCGGTCGCAGCCGTCTCAACGGTGGCGGCCTCGGTGGGTGCTGTCGATGTCGGGTACTCGGGGTTTGTGATCGTCGTGATCGAAAGCGATGTGGCTGGGGCTGTGCCGGTCGCTGTCGGTGTGGGGGCAGCGGCCACTGGGGTTGTTCGAGTTTCGTCGGTCGTCGTTTGTGTCGTGGTGATTGGTGATGGCGGAGCTTCGGGCGTTCCCGTTTGTGGTTCCGCCGCAGGAAGGGGCGGGGCGGGCGGGGCGGGCGGTGGTTGTCCGACTGCGGGGAAGTCGAATTGTTTGCCGGGGTAGATGAGGTTTGGGTCGATGATGGTGGGGTTGGCCGCGACGACTTGTTCGAGGTAGCTGACGATGTCGTGACCTGACGGTGTCGCGAGTCCAGCAGTGTGGAGCTGGGTTTTGGAGAGATCCCAGAGGGTGTCGCCTCGGACGACGGTGATTGTGGTTTGCGGTGCGTAGTTCGGTACGGGTTCCGGTGGGGCAGGTTCGTCGGTTGCGGCGAGGGGTGCCGGCTGTTGGCGGTTAGCTGGCACGGTCGCGTCACGCGGGAGGGTAAGGACGACGCCGGCGTGGATGTCTCTGGGCGAGTTGATGCCGGGGTTGAGGTCGATGATCTCGTGAACTCTTGATCCGTCGCCGAGTGCCGACTCGGCGATCGACCACAGCGAGTCTCGTGTGGTGACGTGCCAGTGGAGGAGAGCATCTCGGACGGGGTCGGAGAACTGGCGTTGCGGAGTTGGCGCGCTGGTGACCAGTGTGGCGATCGCAGAGTTCCGGTGCGCGAGCGGTGTTCCCGCAGCTGGGGCGAGCGCAAGCGCTCGGGTGCTTGATGCAACGAGCCCGACGGAGAGGACGATCGCGACGAGTCGGCCCATTCCGTTGCCGATCGACCGGGGCACCATTGGGACCGGCCGTGTTCGTTGTCCACGGTTCGCGCGCGGCACGTTGATAACGAGTTCCCAAATGAGTGCCCACATCAGTTGCAACCGGGCGATCCAGACGGCGACGGCGAGGATCTTGATGACGGTGTTGGCGGGGATGTCGCCCTGCTGCACGGCGGTCGAAATACGTCTCCAGCTCGGGAACCGGTTCGGGAAAGGCCATCGCCCGATCCTGGCGACAACGGTCGGGACGCCGGCGACGATGGCGAGGAGGGCGAGGCACCCGCCGAATTGTTGAGTGCGCTGGGCGAGCCTGGTCATCGTCAGCCGCCTTCCTGGCCGGTGACACCGCGCTGTACGACTGCGGACGCGGACCCGGATACTCGCGATGGGAAGCCTGGTGCG
>JAYUBX010000665.1:0-4246 GCA_043740665.1 Candidatus Neomicrothrix sp. | reverse complement strand
TCGTCCCCCTCGCCATCGACCAGCACCGCAACTACTTCACGTCCGACTTCGACCTCGGCATCTTCGACCAGGCCACCTGGCTGCTCGCGCACGGGCGCGTGTTCATCACGGTGCGTGGGTTGCCGTTCCTCGGGCACCACCTCAACTTCGGCCTGCTGCTCTTCATCCCCGCCTACTGGCTCGGCGCGGGACCCGAGTTCCTCAACGTCATGGTCGTCGTCGCCCTCGCGGCAACGGTCGTCCCAATCGTCATGATCTGCCGCCACTACCGCCCGCAGCAGTCGTGGCTGCCGCTGGCGATCAGCTTCGCCTTCCTCTACGGCGCCCTACCGCAAGCCATGATCGCCGAGACCTTCCACCCGGAGAAGATCGCCATCCCGTTCATGTTCCTGGCGGTCTGGGCGGCCCTGACCAGGAAGTGGGGGTGGTTCGCCGCCTTCGTCGTGCTCACGGTGATCTGGAAGGAAGACCTCACCTTCTTCACACTCATGCTCGGCCTGGGTGTCGCCTGGAAGCGGGACCCCAAGATCGGCCTCATCACCGCAGGTGCCTCGTTGGCCTACCTCGTGCTGGCGACGCGTGTGATCCTGTCGCACTTCTCCGGCGGTGGCGCGTTCTACGCCGACTTCCTCGGCCCGCTCGGCAACACCCCCACGCAGGTGGCCGGCAACTTCGTGCGGCACCCGAAGCTGTTCGCCGACAAGTACAACCAGAACCACGGCACGGGCTACTTCCTCGATCTCCAGCGCCCGTGGCTGTTCACGTCGTTGCTGTCGCCGGCATCGCTGCTCCTCGCTCTGCCCACCTACCTCATCAACGTCTTGTCGAGCCAGGGGTACACCCAGGACATCACCCGCCACTACGTGACCATGCCCTTCGTCGCCTCGGCCTACTCGTCGATGCGCGGCGTGGCGTCGCGAACGAAGCCGACGATCCGGGGTGCGCTCGCCCTCGGCATCGTGTTCATGACGATCTGGACCTACCAGAGCGGCAACGGGCCGTGGACCACCCGCTACGGATCAGGCATCTGGGGCCTCAACCATGACGCCCATGCCAAGGTCGTCGACGCCGCCCTCCGGCAGGTGCCCGACCAAGCGTCGGTGACCGCGACCTATCGCATCGTGCCCCACCTGACCCACCGACCCGAGGTGTACTCGTGGCCGAATCCGTGGATGACGGCCAACTGGGGCATCAAGGACCACAACCCCCGCAACTTCGACCGGGTGGACTACCTCGTCATCGACCGGGCCATGGTGCCCGACGATCCGTACAAAGACCTGCTTCGGCGCATCGAGGACAGCCCGTGCTACACCCACGTGTTCGACCAGTCCGACGTCGTGGTGCTGAAGCGCCAGGCCGCCGATTGCCCGGTCTGAGCCCGCTCTTCGACTTTTGACCCCCCGTTTGTTTCGCTCAGCGAAACAAATCGGCGCCGAAACCGAGAACGGTGGTTGGCTCCGTCAGCCGGATTTGTCGGCGCCGGGCAACACCCGATAGGCGTCGTAAATGCCTTCGATCTGTTTGATGGTAGAGATCAGCGAGTCGAGGTGGCCGGGGTCGCCCAGCTCGAAGTCGAAGCGCATCTTGGAGATGCGGTCCGACCCGGTGCCGGTGTTGCAGGCGATGATGTTGACGTGGGCGTCGGCCAGCGCGGCGCTGACATCGCGCAGCAGACGAGAGCGGTCGAGCGCCTTGACCTCGATCGAGGCGACGAAGCTGCCCGAACCATCCTCGTCCCACTCGACGTCGATCAGTCGGTCGGACTGGCCCATCGACAGCGAGACGGCGTTGGCGCAGTCGGCTCGGTGCACCGAGACCCCGCGACCGCGGGTGACGAAACCCATGATCTCGTCGCCCGGCACCGGCGTGCAGCATCGCGACAACCGCACCATGACGTCGTCGAGCCCTTCGACGTGCACGCCCGAACTGCTCGACCCGTGCCGGCGCGACTCGCGGCCGGGCTGGCGCACCGTGCTGGGTAGTTGTTCTTCGCGATCGGGGTGGCCGTCCTGCAGGTGGCGCCGGATGCGTTCGGCGACGGCCTTGGCCGACACGTGGTTCTCACCGATGGCCGCCTTGAGGGCATCGAGGTCGGCGTAGTTGAACGACTCGGCCACCTCGTCGAGGGTCGGGCCCTGCTGGATCTTCTGCACCGGCAGACCTTCCCGGCGAATGGCCTTGACCAGCTCGTCGGCACCGGTCTCGATGGCGTCCTCGCGGCGCTCCCGCGACTGCCATTGGCGGATCTTGTTGGCAGCCCGGTGGGTGAAGACGAACTTGAGCCAGTCCTGCGACGGGCCGGCCCCCTCGACCTTCGAGGTGAAGATCTCGATCGAGTCACCCGACGTGAGCACCGTGTCGAGCGGCACCAGCCGACCGTTCACCCGGGCACCGATGCACGCGTGGCCGACCTCGGTGTGAATCGCGTAGGCGAAGTCGACCGTGGTGGCCCCGACCGGCAGGGTGATGACCCGACCCTTGGGGGTGAAGACGAAGACCTCGTCCTGATCGAGATCGATCTTGAGGTTGGCCATGAACTGATTCGGGTCGCTCGTCTCCTGCTGCCAGTCGACGATGCGGTTGAGCCAGGCCAGATCGGCCGACGACGTGTCGTCGTCCTTGTAGTTCCAGTGGGCGGCGACACCATGCTCGGCCCGACCGTGCATCTCCTCGGTGCGGATCTGCACCTCGAGCGGCTTGCCCTGCGGCCCGACCACCGTCGTGTGCAACGACTGGTAGAGGTTGAACTTGGGCATGGCGATGTAGTCCTTGAACCGACCCTGCACCGGCTTCCACGTGGCGTGGATCGACCCGAGGGCGGCGTAACAGTCCTTCACCGTCGGCACCACGACCCGGATGCCGACCAGGTCGAAGATGTCGTCGAACTCCTTGCCCTTGACGACCATCTTCTCGTAGATACTCCACAAGTGCTTCGGGCGGCCGGTGACGTCGGCCTCGATGCGCAGCTCCTTCAGCCGCTCGCGCACATCCTCGAGCACCTGGGTCAGGTAGATATCTCGCTCGGGCGATCGGGTGGCCACCATGTGGTCGATCTCGGCGTAGCGCTTGGGGTGCAGGGCGGCGAAGCAGAGATCCTCGAGCTGCTGCTTCATCTCTTGCATGCCCAGGCGATGGGCCAGCGGGGCATAGATGTCGAGCGTCTCCTGAGCGGTGCGCTCCTGCTTCCACGCCGGCATCGCTGCGACCGTGCGCATGTTGTGCAGCCGGTCGGACAGCTTGATGATCAGCACCCGCAGGTCCTTGGCCATCGCCACCAGCATCTTGCGCATGGTGGCGGCCTGCTGGGCTTCCTTCGAGTCGAACTTCAGCCGGTCGAGCTTGGTGACGCCGTCGACGATGGCAGCCACGTCGGGCCCAAAGGCGAGGGTGAGATCTTCGAGGGTGACCCCCGTGTCCTCGACCGCGTCGTGCAGCAGCGCGGCCGACACGGTGACATCGTCGAGCCCGAGCTCGGCCACGATCTTGGCCACGGCCACCGGGTGCTGCACGTAGGGCTCGCCCGACTTGCGGGTCTGACCCTGGTGGGCGTCGCGGGCCATCTCGTAGGCCCGACTGATCATCGCCGTCGGCGCCTTGGGATGCTGCTCGCGGAACGCGTCGATGAGCGGAGCGATCTCCTGCGATGGCGGCGCGCTGTGCCGGCGCCACGGTAGGACCCGATCGACGGTGGCCACGCTCGGCAGGTGCTCCTCTACGAATCGACGATGTGTCGTGTCAGTGTGCCCTACTCGTAGGTCAACAACGACACCACGGGGAAACGGTCGATCTGCGAACGACCCCCGAGGAACGCCAGGTCGAGCAGAAACCCGAACCCGACGACCACGCCACCGATTCGTTCGACCAGTCGGGCCGTGGCCGCCGCCGTGCCGCCCGTAGCCAGCACATCGTCGACGACCAGGACGCGCTCCCCCGGGGCGACGGCGTCGCGGTGGATCTCGAGCAGGTCGGTGCCGTACTCGAGCACGTACTCCTCGCGCTCGATCTGCCACGGCAACTTGCCGGCCTTGCGCACCGGCACGAACCCGGCACCGAGCCGGTAGGCCACCGGTGCGGCGAACATGAAGCCACGCGCTTCGACCCCCAGCACCCGGTCAACTTCCATCGCCGCGAAGGCATCGGTCAGCGCGTTGATCGCACCGACAAAGGCCGCCGGATCGTTCAACAGCGGCGTGATGTCCTTGAACGTCACACCGGCCTTGGGCCAGTCGGGGATGTCGCGGATCAG
>JAYUBX010000664.1:0-4851 GCA_043740665.1 Candidatus Neomicrothrix sp. | reverse complement strand
GTACGGTGACGCAGTCGATGGCGCCCCTGACGCTGGCGGCCGGCGATCCCGAGTTGGCGCCGACCACCGATCTCTCGCACGCCCGGGCCACCGTGTTGGGCTGCGAGCCGCCGGACGATCAGCAGGCGGCGGTGCAGACTCAGATGCTCGACTTCATCGACGCCAATCCCGATGCGCTGGCCCGTTCGTGTCAGGTCGGCCACCTGACCGGGTCGGCTTTGGTCGTTGATGCCGATGGCTCTCACGTCCTGCTGCTGTTCCATCGCAAGCTGCAGCGGTGGCTGCAGCCCGGTGGCCACGTCGACGGCGATGCCAACCTGGCCGCAGCGGCCCTCCGCGAGGCCACCGAGGAGACCGGCATCGTCGGCCTCGTCGTGGTGGTGCCACCGGTCGACCTCGACATCCACGAGGTTCGGCCGCCCGGCGAGCAGGCCCATCTGCACCTCGATGTGCGCTACGTCGTGCTGGCCCCGAGTGACGCGATCGAGCAGGGCAATCACGAGTCCGAGGCGCTGCGGTGGGTCGATCCGGACCACGTCGACGGCCTGGCCCTCGACGAAGGCACGATCCGATTGATCCGCCGGGGCTTGGTCGTCGCCCGCCGCATGCTCAGCTGACGAGCACGCAGCCTCAGAACGTGGTCGGGCACCACGGAGCGACCTGGCCCCTGAACATGGCATCGGCACGGTCCAGCTCGCCGGGGGTGAGCTGCTCGACCCCGCCGCCCCGAGCGATCGACCGCAGGCTGACGCCACCCAGATAGATCGCGCCCAGCACATCGACCGCCATTACCAGGTCAGCATGGCGCGTGGTGGGCTGGCACTGCGCGCCGTCGGGGCCACCGTCGAGGGTGAACCGTCCGGTGGCCGGACCGAGCGGATCCACGATCTCGATGGTCACCGAGCCGTCGCAGAGATAGCGTCGACCGGCCAGGGCGGCCGCTGAGTCCAGCACGCGGACCCACTGCCGGTCGCCTCGGCGATCTTCGAAGGCCAGTCGGGCGTCGACCAGCAACCAGGGGAGCAGCTCGTCGAAGCTGCGATCGAAGGCCCGCACTTGGTGGACCCAATCGACCTCGAGGCAGTACCGCCAGAGGCGAGCGATGGCGGCGTCGTCGACGCCGTGAGATCTTCGACGCGCAGGATGCCGACGGGCCGGTTGCGCTCCCAGATGTCCTCGGTCGTATAGGTGACGAACCCATCGAGGTGGCCGTCGGGATCACGACTGACGGCCATGAACCGGGGATAGCGGTTGTCGCGTCCGGGGAACGCCAGCAGGCCCAGTTCGACATCCCACCATCGGGCTGATCGCAGCACCGCGCCGGGCCAGGAGCTTCGAGCGGTCTCGTAGACCGGCGGGAGCTGCTCGCGCATCGACGCCGGCTCGACCAGTTCGACGGTGCCGTCGTCGGCCGGCGCCCGAAATCGGGCGCTGGCCTCGATCAGCAGTTCGACGCTGGCGACGGCGGGCCCGTAGCCGAACCGGCCGTAGATGGGGTACTCGGCCGCGATCAGGGTGCTCAGCACCTCGCCCCGCTGCTTCGATTCGTTCAGGTCACGGGTGATCATCGTGGTCAGCAGACCCTGACGCCGATGGGTCGGGCTCACGGTCACGTTGGTGAGCGCCGAGGTGACGACTCGTGAACCTCCCGGCACGACCAGGTCGGTGGTGAAGCTGCGCAGGGTGCCGACCACCCGATCGCCGTCGAAGGCCCCCAGAGCTCGATCGGTGGTGATCTCGGGCCGCCGGGCTTCGACGTCGGCATCGGTCGAGCCCTGCAGAAAGCCCAAGCGCACGGCCCGGATCCACGGGTCGATCTCGACGTCGGTCAGGGTGCGGATCTCGGCGGGCATGTGTGTCGACAGTACGCGCCTGCCTCGGTCGAGCCCGCCCAATGTCGGGGGCGTGACCGATCAGGCCATGTCAGCCGGGGTGTCGCAGCTGGGCATCTTGTTCACGTAGGCGAACCGGTCGATCGGCTTGCTGATCTGCTCGGTGTTCGAACTCTTGGGTGATTCGTAGAACCGGGCCGTCTCGTCGTCGCGCAGCCGCGCCGCGTAGTCCTCACGATTGCCGACATAGGTCGACCAGTCGGCGAGCCACTCCTGGGTCATCCGCCCGTCGCGATCGGCGGTGGGAGCGATGGCTTTCAGCTGGTCGATCATGGTCCGCAGATCGACGTTGGTCTGAGCGACCACCTTGGCCCGATCCACGTGGTAGGTGGTCTCGAAGGCTTTCGGCAGGGCCGCGAGTTGCTGCTTGGTGGCCGCGCAGATCGGCTGGGCCTGTTGACTGAAGGTCTTGTCCGACAGGGTGCCCGGTGCGGTCTTGTCGAACAGGCCCAGAAAGATGCCGGCCCACATGACCACCATCAACAGGCAGCCGACACCGAGGGCGATCCGCCAGGTGCGGTCCCACCGGGTGCGGGTGGCTGGTGCCGTATCGGGCGGTGCCGGATCGAGCGGTTGTGCGTCGAGCGGAGCTGTCGGTTCGGGCGGAGCAGTCGGAGCCATCCCGACCACTCTGCCGCGCTGCGGACAGGTGAGCCAAACGCTGGGATGACCGAGCCGACGAGCCGGCTGGGTCCGAACCGAGTTGACGAGGTCGGAACGGCAAGCGAACGTGACCGGGTGACCGACGAAATCCTCGATGACCTGGCCGCTCGGGGTCTCATCCACGACAGCACTGATCTCGATCGGTTGCGATCCCGGCTGGCCGAAGGACCGGTCACGCTCTACAGCGGCTTCGATCCCACCGCTGACAGCCTGCACATCGGCAACTTGGTGCCCTTGCTGCTGTTGCGTCGTTTCCAGGATGCCGGGCACCGCCCGCTGGCCCTGGCCGGAGGCGCCACCGGCATGATCGGTGACCCCAGTGGTCGTTCCGACGAGCGGTCCCTGCTCGATGACGCCACGCTCGATGCCAACCTGAACGGCATCGTTCCGCAGCTCGAGCGCCTGCTCGACTTCCGCGCCGGACCCACGGCCGCCGAAATCGTCGACAATCGCACGTGGACGGCGCCGATTTCGATACTCGAGTTCCTCCGCGACGTCGGCAAGCACGTCACCGTGAACGCCATGTTGGCCAAGGATTCGGTGCGGTCCCGCCTGCAGACCGATGACGGGATCTCGTTCACCGAGTTCAGCTACATGCTGCTGCAAGCCAATGACTACTGGTGGCTCCAACAGCATTGTGATTGCGAGTTGCAGGTCGGCGGCTCGGATCAGTGGGGCAACATCACGGCGGGTATCGACCTGGTGCGTCGCCGCGAGGGCGTCGCCGTCCACGGCCTGACCGTGCCCCTGATTACCCGAGCCGACGGGGTCAAGTTCGGCAAGAGCGCCGACGGCGCGGTCTGGCTCAGCGCCGAGCGCACCTCGCCGTACGCCTTCTACCAGTACTGGATCAACACTGACGATGCCGACGTCGAACGCTTCCTGTTGCAGCTGACCTTGCTGCCGGTGGGCGAGGCGAAGGCCATCGCCGCCGGTCACCTGGCCGAGCCCGGCCGGCGTGATGGTCAGCGTCGGTTGGCCCACGAGCTCACCACCCTGGTGCATGGCGAACGGGCGGCCGTGGCCGCCGCCTCGGCCTCGGGCTTGTTGTTCGGCGGCGACCCCGGCCAGGCCGATGTCGCCGCCTTCGAGATGCTGGCCACCGAGTTGACCGTGAGCTCGGTCGATGCCGCCGACCTCGAACAGGGCGTCGACGCGGTCGACCTGATCGCGGGATCAAGTTTGGTGACGTCTCGCAGTGACGCCCGTCGGGCCCTTGATGCCGGCGAACTGGCGGTGAACGGGCGCCGCTTGGCCCTGGCCGATCAGGTCACGGCCTCCGATCTGCGCCACGGCCGCTACCTACTGGTACGCCGCGGCAAGAAGCGCTATGAGCTGCTTCGGACCCGCGCCCCAGGATTCCCTGAGGGCTGAGTTGGCATCAGTGGAAGGGCGTGGTAGTTTGTCTCTCCGCCGCTGAGGCGGGGACACGCACTTCGGTGCGGCTCGCAGGTCAAGCCCTCGGGTTTGACGCACAGCGAAGTCCCCGATAGGTTGGCACTCCGCTTCAAACCGCAAGCCCCCGCTCGTCGGGACCACGGCTGCAGGTGAAGCACCCGGCAGTTTCTGCTGGTGGGCATCGCTCCGGCGGCACCCCAAGATGTGAGTTTCCGTCGAGTTCGGACGCATGCGCCCCCTCGACTCGGTGCTCCTTGAAAACGGAATAGAGGACGAAAAAGCTAGTGCGGGCGATCGCTGCCTGTGCTCGAGCTTCCAGGCTGATGCACTCGTGCATCGGGGGCTCTTGCGTGCTGCGATCGTTGTAAAATGCACACATAGCACCAAAAACGGACAAGTCAGTCTGTTCTGGTGCCAGTCAGTGAAAACGAGGTAGCCCCTCGACACTGGCTCTCCAATCGAAGGTCTGAATGATGACCTGCCGGTTCGCCGGCGGATGGTCACCGGATCTGAGATTTCGACGGAGAGTTTGATCCTGGCTCAGGACGAACGCTGGCGGCGTGCCTAACACATGCAAGTCGAGCGGGATCCAACCAGTAGCAATACTGGGGAAGATCTAGCGGCGAACGGGTGAGTAACACGTGAGAAACCTGCCCCGAAGTCTGGGATAACTCGAGGAAACTCGTGCTAATACCGGATGTCCTCCACTGGTCGCATGGCCGGTGGTGGAAAGATTTATCGCTTCGGGAGGGTCTCGCGGCCTATCAGCTAGTTGGCGGGGTAACGGCCCACCAAGGCGTCGACGGGTAGCTGGTCTGAGAGGACGATCAGCCACACTGGGACTGAGACACGGCCCAGACTCCTACGGGAGGCAGCAGTGGGGAATCTTGCGCAATGG
>JAYUBX010000663.1:0-1605 GCA_043740665.1 Candidatus Neomicrothrix sp. | reverse complement strand
AACGGGTCAGGGGGCGACACCTGGTTCGGATCGAGCGGAACCACCTGCGGCGACGACGGCCGGATGCCTCCGCCGACGAGCCCGGGGCCGTCGGCCAGGATCGCTCCCCGCACCAGGTCGGGTCGAGCGCCGGCGATCAGCAGAGCGATGTAGGCCCCCAGCCCACGTCCCAGCACCGTAACCGCGCCGATCTCGGCCAAGGCGGCGTCGACGTCGGCCATCAACACCTCGGACGTGTAGCCGCCGCCCTGCGGGATGCTCGACCGGCCGTGGCCGGTGAAGTCGAGCCCGATCACCGGGCCGGTCCAGCCGTCGAGATAGGCCGGCACCACCGCTGGCGACTGCTCGGCCAGGCCGTGCAACAGCAGCAACGGGCGACCCTCGCCGCCACGAAGGTGATGCAGTGCCAGCCGCGCCTTGACGTTGACCACGAAGGTCACGGCGGTCGGATCGGCGGCCGGGTCCGGTGAGGCGGTCATGCGAGGAACTCCAGAACGAGGTCGGCGACGAGCCGCGGCTGCTCGATGTGCACGAAATGGCCGACGCCTTCAAGCGGCACGAACTGGGCGCCGGGTGGCAGATACGGGATGACGTCGTCGGGCTCAGTGCCCCAGCCCATCACCTCGAGCTCGAGGCCGAGCACACCGAGGAACGGCACGCCGATGCCGGGCACCCGATGCATCGACCACTCGGGACGCCAGGGTCCAAAGCCACCCGGACGCAGCACCGGGTCGATCTTCCAGCGCCAACCGTCCGGGTCGTGGCGGGCGCCGACGGTGACGAGGTACCGCAGCCAGTCGAGGTCGAGTCGGGGGTTCATCCGACCGCGCCGCACCGCCAGCTCGTCGATGGTGCCGGGCCGTCGCTGCTTCTCGCCGGCAGTGCGGCGATGATCGAGCCAACCCTGGATCTCACCCTGGGCCATGCGGGTGCGCTCGCGGTCCGACACGTCCGGCCAGTTGTTCTTGGACGGCAGTCCGTCGAGGTTGATCAGATGCGACACCCGGTGCGGGCAGGCGTCGGCCAGTTCGAGCATGACGCCGCCGCCCTTCGAGTGACCCAGGAAGGGCACCGGCCCCGGGCTGACGGTGTCGAGCACCACCAGCGCGTCGCGCATGTCGGCGCCCCAGCTGTAGAGAACCGGGTGTTCGGAGTCGCCGTGACCACGGGCATCCCAGGTCACGCAGCGATACCCGCCGTCGGCCAGCAGTGGGGCGAAGACGTCGAACGTGCGCCCGAAGTCGAAACCGCCGTGGGCCATGAAGATGGGCGGGGCGTCGACCGCCCCCCACTCGTAGACCACCAACTGCAGCCCACTGGACGACACCCACCGGGTGCGGTCGGGGCGTCGGGCACCCGAATAGGTCACCGTCTCATCGGCCGTCGTCGTCACGTCGGGCAGCCTACGGTCCGGTCCGACCGTGGGTGACCGGTCGGTCAGTCCGTCAGTCGTTCAGTCGTTGGTGACCTCGATTGACACCACGTGGGCGATGTCGGTCGATGAGCGGCCGATGTGCACCTCGTAGCGACCGGCTTCGACGACCCACGCGTGCTCGGCCGGCTCCCACGCGGCGAACGACCGGTCGTCGAGCACCAACTCGGCGG
>JAYUBX010000662.1:0-2682 GCA_043740665.1 Candidatus Neomicrothrix sp. | reverse complement strand
ATGGCGTCACCGTGCGCGGCGTCGGTCGGCTCGACGGTGACGAAGGGTTCGCCGAGGTCTTCCTCGAGGATGTCTTCGTGCCCGACGACGACGTGTTGGGTGGCGTGAACGAAGGCTGGGGGGTGGCGATGGCCACCACGTCGTCCGAGCGAGGCCTCACCCTGCGCAGCCCCGGCCGGTTCACCGCTGCCTGTGACCGCCTGGTCGACCTCTACCACCGCCAGGGTGCCCGCGCCGCCGATCCGAGCCTGCGCCAAGCGGTGGCCCAGGCCTGGATGGACGCCGAGGCCTACCGGTTGTTCACCCTGCGGGACGTGACCGACATGGTCGAGGGTCGCTCGCTCGGAGCTCGGTCGAGCCTCAACAAGGTCTGGTGGTCCGAGCTCGATGTGCGTCTGCACGATGCGGCCCTCGGGCTGCTCGGCGCCCAGGCCGAGCTCGAGGGCGACGCCGCCGACGCGGTCGACGCCGGCGCCTGGATGAAGGGCTACCAATTCGCGTTGTCCGGTCCGATCTATGCCGGCACCAACGAGATCCAGCGCAACGTGATCGCCGAGCGCGTCCTCGGCCTACCCCGGAAGTAGACCCGATGCGCTTCAGCTTCACCGACGACCAGCACCTGTTCCGTGACGCGGTCCGCGACCTGTTGGCCAAGCAGTGCCCGCCCGACCAGCTGCGCCAGGCCTGGACCAACGACGACGGGCGACTGTCCGACCTGTGGAGCACCCTCGCCGAGATGGGCGTGCTCGGACTGCCGGTGGCCGAGGTCCACGGCGGGCTCGGTTTGAGCGAGCTCGACCTGGTGCTGTTGCTCGAGGAGACCGGTCGGGTGGCGCTGCCGGATCCGATCGTCGACTCGGTCGCGGTGGCCTCGCCGCTGTTGGCCGAGCTGGCCCCGCCGCAGGTCGCGGCGGACTGGTTGCCTCGGCTGGCATCCGGCGCCGCCGTCGCCACGACGACCCTGGGTGGCCCGTATGCGCCCAACGCCGACTCGGCCGACGTGATCGTCGCCGTCCGCGACGGGCGGGTCGTCCTGGTGCCGGCCGCGGCCGCCCGCCTGGTCCGCCAGCCGTCGGTCGATGGTGCCCGACGGCTCTTCGCCGTCGACTGGGACGACGACGACGCCACCGTGCTGGCGACCGGCGACGATGCCCGCACGGCGCTCGATCGGGCGCTCGACCGGGGTGCCGTGGCGACCGCGGCCCAGCTGCTCGGTCTCGGCCAGCAGATGCTCGATCTGACCGTCGACTACGTCAAGGAGCGCAAGCAGTTCGGGGTGCCCATCGGCTCGTTCCAGGCCGTCAAGCACCACCTGGCCGACGCCATGCTGCAGCTCGAGTTCGCCCGTCCGGTCGTCTACGCCGCCGCCTACGCGCTGGCGACCGATGATCCGAACGCCGCCCGAGCGGCGTCGCACGCCAAGGTGGCGGCCAGTGAGGCCGCCCTTCTCGTCGGTCGCCAAGCGCTGCAGTGTCACGGCGCCATCGGCTACACCGTCGAATACGACCTGCATCTGTATCTCAAGCGGTCCTGGGCCTTGGCCGCCGCTTGGGGTGACGCGGCCCACCACCACCGTCGGGTCGCCGATCTGGTGCTCGGTCCTCTACCGTCCTAACCGGTTCTGCTTCGTCGAACCACCCGCTCGAACGACCTACTCGAATTACAGGAGCCACCCATGGCTGAGGCCTACATCATCGACGCCGTCCGCACCCCGGTCGGCAAGCGCGGCGGCGGCCTGAGCCACGTCCACCCAGCCGACCTCGGGGCTTTCCCGATCCAGCAGCTCATGGTCCGCACCGGCATCGACCCGGGCGCGGTCGAGGATGTCGTGTTCGGCTGCCTCGACACCATCGGCCCGCAGGCCGGCGACATCGCCCGCACCGCGTGGCTGGCGGCCGGTCTGCCCGAGCACGTGCCCGGCACCACCATTGATCGGCAGTGCGGTTCGTCGCAGCAGGCGGTGCACTTCGCGTCGCAGGCCGTGATGAGCGGCACGTCCGATCTGATCGTGGCCGGCGGCGTGCAGAACATGAGCATGATCCCGATCTCGTCGGCCATGACGGTCACCGAGGGGATGGGCCTGCCGGCGCTGTTCAGCGGTTCGAAGGGCTGGTTCGAGCGCTACGGCGACCAGGAGATCAGCCAGTTTCGCGGCGCCGACCTGATTGCCGAGAAGTGGGGCATCAGCCGCGAGGACATGGAGGTCTTCGCTCTCGAGAGCCATCGTCGGGCGGCCCAGGCCACCGACGAGGGTCGCTTCGAGCGAGAGATCGCGCCGTTCGAGGGCGTGACCACCGACGAGGGTTTCCGCCGCGATACCAGCCTCGAGAAGATGGCCAACCTCAAGACGATCCGCGAGGGCGGCTTCATCACCGCCGCGGTGTCGAGCCAGATCAGTGATGCGGGCGCGGCGATGCTGATCGCCAGCGAGCAGGCCGTGAAGGATCACGGGCTGACCCCGCGGGCCCGCATCCACCACCTCAGCGTGCGCGGCGGCGACCCGGTTTTCATGCTGTCGGCCCCGATTCCGGCCACCGAGTACGCGCTGGCCAAGGCGGGCATGACCATCGACCAGATCGATCTGGTCGAGATCAACGAGGCGTTCGCGTCGGTCGTGCTGGCCTGGCAGAAGGAGACCGGCGCCGACCCGGCCAAGGTCAACGTCAACGGCGGGGCTATCGC
>JAYUBX010000661.1:0-8484 GCA_043740665.1 Candidatus Neomicrothrix sp. | reverse complement strand
TCGGCTCGGCTGCTCGATCGCGGCGACGAGGTCGTCGCCGTCGACAACCTCTCGACCGGCCGCCGCAGCAACATCGAGGGCCTGCTGGCCCGGCCCGAGTTCACCTTCGTCGAGCATGACGTCACGTCGTTCATCGACGTCGCCGGCCCGGTCGATGCCGTGTTGCACTTTGCCAGCGCGGCCTCGCCCATCGAGTACCTCGCTCTGCCGATCGAGACCTTGATGGTGGGCAGCTACGGCACCCACAACGCCGTCGGTCTGGCCCGGTCCAAGGACGCGACGTTCATGCTGGCATCGACCAGCGAGGTCTACGGCGACCCGTCGGTGCATCCCCAAACCGAGGACTACTGGGGCAACGTCAACCCGAACGGGCCGCGCAGCGTCTACGACGAGGCCAAGCGTTTCGGCGAGGCCATGACCATGGCGTACCACCGCACCCATGACGTCTCGGTTCGGATCGTGCGCATCTTCAACACCTACGGCCCGCTCATGCGAGCCGACGACGGTCGGGTGGTGTCCAACTTCTTGGTGCAGGCCCTCCACGGGGATCCGATCACCATCTACGGCGACGGCACCCAGACGCGGAGCTTCTGCTACGTCGACGACGAGGTCAGCGGCTTCTTGGCCCTGCTCGACTCGGGTGAGACCGGACCGATCAACATCGGCAACCCGAACGAGTTCACCATGCTCGAGTTGGCCGAGCTGGTGATCGAGGTCACCGAGTCGACATCCGAGATCGTCTTCGAGCCCTTGCCGGTCGACGATCCTCGTCAGCGCCGACCCGACATCACCCTGGCCCGCGAGAAGCTGGGTTGGCAGCCCGAGGTCCAGCTTCGCGAGGGCCTCGAACGCACGGCCGAGTACTTCCGGCAGTTCGTGGACGCCTGACCTCTGAGTCAGAGCGCCCGGGACTCGGCTTCGGTGCGGTTGGCCAGGTACCAGTCGAGGGTGCGGCCCAGGCCTTGCTCGAACGAGGTGTGGGCGGTGAAGCCGAAGGCTCGCTCGGCCCGGCTGCCGTCGACACCCCGGCGGGGCTGGCCGTCGGGCTTCGAGGTGTCCCACCGGATCTCGCCCTCGTAGCCGACCAGGTCGACGATGACGCCGACCAGGTCGCGCACCAGCAGCTCACGGTTCGACCCGAGGTTCACCGGATCTCCGTCGTCGTATCGTTCGGCCGCCAGCACGACGGCTTCAGCCGCGTCGTCGACGTAGAGGAACTCGCGGCTGGCCGACCCGGTACCCCACACGTCGATGTGGTCGTCCCCGGCTTCTTTGGCTTCGACCATCCGCTTGATCAGCGCCGGGATCACGTGCGAGACGGCGGCGTTGAACTTGTCGCCGGGACCATAGAGATTCGTCGGCATCAGGTAGATCGCGTTCTGGCCGTACTGCTCACGATTGGCCTGCAGTTGCACCAATTGGGCCAGCTTGGCGATGCCGTACGGGGCGTTGGTCTCTTCGGGGTAGCCCTGCCAGAGGGAGTCCTCGCTGAACGGCACCGGCGTGAACTTGGGGTACGAGCAGATGGTGCCGACCATCACCGTCTTGGCCGTCTGGCGTCGGCGGGCTTCGTCGAGCACGTAGGTGCCCATGAGTAGGTTGTCGAGGTAGAGGTCGGCGGGCCGCAGCTGATTGGCGCCAATACCGCCCACCCGAGCCGCCAGGTGGATCACCAGATCGGGTTCGGTCGTGGCGAACAGGTCGGCCACCGCGGCACGGTCGCGCAGATCGAAGTCCGAGCTGGGCGGGGCCATCACCGAACCGGCGCCAAGTTGACCGAGCCGGGTCACGACGGCTCGTCCGAGGAACCCATTGCCTCCGGTGACGACTACCCGCCGGGTGGACCAGAACGTCGACATGAGGGTCAGACTACCGGGCGGGTCCGGCGTGGGAGACTTGGTCCTCATGGCTTCCCCGCTTCGGGTCGCGGTCACCCTCGAACAATGTTGGCACCGGGTGCCGGGAGGCGTGGCCTCGTCCGCGCTCGACGCCGTGCGCGCCCTGCAGCAACACCGCGACCTGGATCTGGTGGGGGTCAGCGCCCGACATCTGTGGCCGCCGGATCCCCCGTGGGTGCCCTCGATCCCGGTGCGGCCGTTGCCGCTTCCCCGGCGGGCGCTCTATGACAGCTGGCACCGGCTCCGTCGGCCGGCGGTCGAGCGGGCGACCGGTCCGGTCGATGTGGTCTACGTCACCGGCATGGCCGTGCCGCCAGCCTCGGCCCCCCTGGTCGTCACCGTCCACGATCTGGCGTTTCTGGCCGAGCCGGGCCACTCGACTGCGCGGGGCATCCGGTTCTTCAACCGGGCTGTCGAGTTGGCCCGCACTGATGCCCGACTGGTGTGCTGCCCGTCGCAGGACACGATCGATTCGTGCATCGCCTACGGCTTCGACCCGGCGCGGCTGCGGCTGGTGCCGTGGGGCGTCGATGACCGCCGGGTCACCCCCGACGAGGTCGACCGGGTGCGGTCCGTCTACCGCCTCGCTCATCCGTTCGTCTTGTGGACCGGCACCGTCGAGCCCCGCAAGAACTTGCCTGTTCTGATCGACGCGTTTCGGCGCCTCGACCGCCACGGCGTCGAACTGGTGCTGGTCGGGCCGAAGGGGTGGAACGAGGATCTGCGGTCCCACCTCGGCACCGCCGCCGGCCGCATCCGGACCCTCGGCTTCGTGCCCGATGACGACAAGCGGGCGCTGTACGCGGCCGCCTCGGTCTTCTGTCTGCCCAGTCGCCACGAGGGGTTCGGGTTGCCGGTGCTCGAGGCCATGGCTCAGGGCATTCCCGTCGTGACCTCGTCGGGGACGGCGACGGCGGAGGTCGCCGGTGACGCGGCATTGCTGGTCGATCCGAGCGACGTCAATGCGGTGGCGACCGCCTTGGCCGCCGTGCTCGACGATGACGGGTTGGCCGCCCGGCTCTCAGCCGCGTCGCTGGCTCGGGTCGTCGAGTTCCCCTGGTCGCGTACCGCCGATCTGTTGGCCGCCGCGTTCCGCGAGGCCGTCTCGTGACCTCGACCCGGGTCGGGGCCAACCTCATGTGGCTCGTGCCGGGTGTCGTCGGCGGGAGCGAGGAGTATTCGGTCCGCCTGCTCGACGCGTTCGCCCGTTGGACCGTCGATGATGCGCAGCCAGGGTCCGTCGAGCTGGTGCTGTTCGTCGACCCCGCCCTTCCCGCCGTCTATCCCGATCTCGTGGCGGCCTTCCCGACCGTCGTCGCGCCCAAGCTCGCATCGGCCAAAGGGTCCCGGGTGCTGCTCGAATCGACATGGCTGGCCCGCCAGGCGCGGTCCGAAGGGCTCGATCTGGTGCATCACCTCGGCGGCACCATGCCGGCGCTGCGCCTGACCCCCGGGCTCGTCACGATCCACGATCTGCAGCCGTTCGTGCATCCGCAGCACTTCTCGAGGGTCAAGCGCGGCTACCTGCACGCCATCGTGCCGCCGTCGGTGCGTCAGGCCCGGTTGGTGGTCACGCTGTCGAACTTCACCCGCCTCGACGTGATCGAGCGCATGGGAGTCGATGCCGATCGGGTGGTGCTGGTGCCACCCGGCCTTGACCAGCCGGCGCCGGTCGAGCCGGCGGCCGTCGAGCGGGCCCTGCATCGGCACGGCCTCACGGGACGGCCTTATTTCTTGTATCCAGCTATCACCTACGCCCACAAGAATCACAAGACGCTGGTGCGGGCTTTTGCCCGGGTGGCGGCAACCCACCCCGAGCCGATGCTGGTGCTCACCGGAGGCGTGGCCGAGGCCGAACCGGACCTCGTGGCCGAGATCGAGCGACTGGATCTGGGCGACCGCATCGTGCGGACGGGCAGGGTCCCGGTCGGCGAGTTCGACGCGCTGTTCGCGTCGGCGACGGCACTAACCTTTCCGTCTCGCTACGAAGGATTCGGAATGCCTGTTCTCGAGGCCATGAGCCGTGGGGTGGCGGTGATCGCCTCGTCCAACACCGCACTACCCGAGGTGCTGGGCGGTTCCGGTCTGCTGCTCGACCCCGACGATCAGGATGGATGGGCCGACGCCATGACGGCGCTGCTCGGCGACCCCATCCAACGGGCGGGACTGGTCGAGCGCGGCCGTCGGCGGGCGGCCGAGTTCGACTGGAGCACCTCGGCCCTCGCGCTGGTGAGCGCGTACGAGCGGGCCGGACGGCCGCGATCATGAACATCGTGGTGCTGTGTCCGCACTTCGAGCCCGATGTGGCACCCACCGGTGAGGTCATGACCAGCATCGCCGCCGAACTGGTTGCCCTCGGCCATCGGTTGCACGTCGTTACCTCACTGCCCTGGTATCAGGACCATGCCATCGAGCCGGGGTGGGACGGCCAGTTGGTGCGTCACGAGGCGCGGCCGTGGGGCGTCATCACCCGGGTGCACCCCTTCCCGACCGACAAGCACAACATCCCTGCTCGGGCCGTGGCTTTCGGTGGCTTCACCATGCTGGCCACGTTTGAGGGCGTCGTATCGAAACTACGCCCCGATGTCGTGCTGGCCATGTCGCCCCCGCTGACCCTCGGGATGGCCGGCTGGGCGGTGGCCCGTACCCGACGGGTGCCGTTCGTGTTCAACATCCAGGACGTATTCCCCGACGTGGCGGTCGAGCTCGGCTTGCTCAAAGGCCGTCGGGCCATCGCCGCCGCGACCTGGCTCGAGCGGACCAGCTACCGCCGGGCCGACGCGGTGACCGTGCTGTCCGACGACTTGGCCGACAACGTACGAGCCAAGCTGACGGCCGGCCTCGCTCACCGCCCGGCTGCGGCCCAGGCGGCCAAGGTGCGGGTGATCCCCAATTTCATCGACACCGCGTGGATCACCCCCCAGCCCACCGAAAACGCGTATCGGGCCGAGCACGGCTTGGGGGGCAAGCGGGTCGTGATGTACGCCGGCAATGTGGGGCTCTCGCAGTCGCTCGACCTGGTGCTCGATGCTGCCGTCGCCCTGCGCCACGAGCCGGATATCGCCTTTGTGATCAACGGCGGCGGGGCGGCCCGGCCCGACCTCGAACGCCGGGCGCGGGGCATCGACAATCTGCAGTTCGTCGATTTCGCACCCAAGGCTCGGCTGCCCGAGGTGCTCGCCGCTGCCGACGTGCACGTCGTGCCGCTGAAGCGGGGCCTGGCCTGGTCGAGCGTGCCCTCGAAGCTCTATTCGATCCTGGCCGCCGGTCGGCCCCTGGTGGCCAGTGTCGACGCCGGAACCGAGGTCGCCCGCACCGTCGAGGGGGCCGGAGCCGGCCTGGCCGTGCCGCCCGACGACCCCGAAGCGTTCACCAGAGCGATCCTTCGGCTGCTCGACGATCCCGACCGTGCCCGGGCCATGGGTTTGTCCGGTCGGCACTTCGTCGAATCGTGGGCGTCGCCCTCGGCCGTGGCCCTGGCCTACGAGACGTTGTTCTCTGACCTCCGCGATCGGCGGCGCCGTACTGGCGAGTAGGTTGTCGGCACTATGGGTAAGGCATCTTCGTCAAAAAAGGTCGCCCGCGCGGCCCGCGCCGGTGGCGCAGCAAAAAGCAGGCGACGCCAGTGGTTGTTCCCGGTCGGCATCTTCGCGATTCTCGTCTTGGGTATTTCGATCGTGGTCGTAGCCCGCAAGTCCAGCCAGACGGCATCGGCCGTGGCCCCCGTGGTCGGCGACCACATCCACAATGCCTTTGGCATCTTCGTCTGCGACAAGTATCTGCCTGCGGTGATCGACAGCACTGCCTCCGACAAGACGGGCATTCACACCCACGGTGACGGCATCGTCCACATCCACCCGTTCCAGGGTGCGGTGGCCGGCACCAACGCCAAGCTTTCGGTGTTCGCCGATCGGGTCGGCCTCAAGTTGGGCAACAGCGGCATCACCATGCCCGACGGCACCCAGTACAACAAGGGCTACGACTGCAACGGCACGCCGGCCGTCGTCAGCGCGTACGTGTGGTCCGATGCCTTCGACGATTCGGCCGCACCGAAGATCTACACCTCCGACTTCGGCTCCATCCCGATTCGCACCGACCGCTCGGCGATCGCCTTGGTGGTCGCCCCGCCAGGCACCGACGTGCCCAAACCGCCCAGCGTGCCCACGCTCAACAAGCTCGAGGATGTCGCGGGCAGTTCGACCGGCACGTCGATCGTCAGCGTGACGCCATCATCGGCCCCCGGTAGCACGGTGGCGTCCGGTCCTGCATCATCCGCGCCCTCCACGTCGTCGCCTGCCAGTCCGTGAGGGCCGTCGTCCTGGTCGGTGGCTTCGGCACGCGCTTGCGGCCACTCACCTGGCACCGACCGAAGCAGATGCTGCCGGTCGTCGATCGGCCGATGATCGAGCGGGTGGTGGCCCACCTGGCCGAGGGCGGCGTCACTGATGCCGTCCTCTCGCTCGGTTACCGGCCCGATTCGTTTCTCGAGGCCTACCCCGACGACACCTGTGCCGGGGTGGCTCTGCACTACGCGGTCGAGCCCGAACCTCTCGATACCGCCGGTGCGGTGCGGTTCGCCGCCCTCGACGGTGGCATCGAGCACACCTTCATCGTGGTCAACGGCGACGTGCTCACCGACCTCGACATCGGCGCCCTGTGGGACTTCCACCACGAGCGCGGCGCCGAGGGCACCATCGCCCTTACGCCGGTCGACGATCCGTCCCGTTACGGCGTCGTGCCCATCGACGACGACGGTCGGGTCGAGGCGTTCGTCGAGAAGCCGTTGCCGGGCGAGGCTCCCACCAACTGGATCAACGCCGGCACCTATGTGCTCGAGCCATCGGTGATCGAGCGCATCCCGGCCGGTCGGCGAGTCTCGATCGAACGGGCGACCTTCCCCGAGATGGTGGCCGACCGGTCGCTCTTCGCGCTGCACTCCGATGCGTACTGGGTCGACGCCGGTACACCCGCTACCTACCTCCAGGCCCAGCTCGATCTGATCGCGGGCGTGCGGGGCCCGGCCGAGGTCGGCGTCCATTCCACGGCCGACGTGGCCGCCGACGCCACGATCGAACACGCGGTGGTCATGGCCGGCGCGTCGGTGGGGGCCGGTGCCTTGGTACGCAACGCCATCGTGCTTCCCGGCGCCCGCATCGGTCGCAACGCTCGGGTCGAGGGATCGATCGTGGGAGCCGGAGCCGACGTTGGCGACGGAGCTCAGTTGGTCGACCTCACCGTGGTCGGTGATGCCACCCGGGTGTTGGCCGGAGCGCACTTCAGTCATGCCCAAGTCCCGGAGGATGAACCGTCATGAGAGCACTGGTCACCGGCGGGGCTGGCTTCATCGGCTCGACCCTCGTCGATCGGCTGTTGGCCGAGGGCTATGCCGTCGATGTGGTCGATAGCCTGGCGACCGGTTCGCTGGCCAATCTGAGCGATGCCCGAGCTGATCGCTCACACGAGTTCAGCTTCCATCAGATCGACGTACGCGAGCCGTCGGTCATCGACCTGATGGTGCGTCGCCAGCCCGACGTCGTCTTTCACCTGGCCGCCCAGGCCGACGTGCGCGTCTCGGTGGCACGGCCCGTTTTCGATGCCGAGGTCAACGTGATCGGCAGCCTCAACGTCATCGAGGGGGCCCGCCAGGCCGGAGCCGCCAAAGTGGTCTTCGCCTCGAGCGGGGGCACGATCTACGGCGATCCGGCCCCCGAGGACCTGCCGGTCGACGAGACCCATCCGCAGCGTCCCATCTCGCCCTACGGCGTGGCCAAGAAGGTGGTCGGGGACTACCTCTACGCCTATCGAGAGCTGCACAACCTCGAGTTCACCGCGCTGGCCCTGGCCAACGTCTACGGACCCCGCCAGGATCCCCACGGCGAGGCCGGCGTGGTGGCGATCTTCGCCGGCCGCCTGCTCAAGGGCGAGCCCTGCACCATCTTCGGGGCGGGCGACCAGACTCGTGACTTTGTCTTCGTCGACGACGTGGTCGACGCCTTCGTACGGGCCGGCGACCGGGGCACCGGGCTGCTGGCCAACATCGGCACCGGCGTCGAGACGTCGGTCAACGACCTCTACGCGTCGATGGCCCGGGCCGCAGGGGTCGACACGCCGCCGGTGCACGCCCCGGCACGGCCCGGTGAGCTGGCTCGTTCGTCGCTCAATCCCGGCAAGGCCAAGCTGTACCTCGGGTGGGAGCCCTGGACCGATCTGGATGCCGGCTCGGTCGCTGTTCTCGACTGGTTCCGCGCCAACCGCCTCTAGCCTGGCTCGGTCCACCGTTCGAGGTCGGCGGCAATCTCGTTGAGGCCGGCGCGCCCTTCGGCGATGCGAAGAACGAGCGCAAACGTCGCATCGGGTTCACCGCCGAGCCTCAGACCATTGAGCCGGAGGAACAACACCCCTGCGACCCAACCCGATCGCTTGTTGCCATCGATGAGCCCGTGATTGCGGATGAGTGACTCGATCAGGGCCGCAGCTTTGACGAAGAGCCCGACGTAGGCGTCTTCGCCGAAGATGCTGACCGCCGGACGGTGGAGGGCGGACTCGAGCAGGCCGACATCGCGGAGAGCGGGCGCGCTATCGGTCG
>JAYUBX010000660.1:0-3342 GCA_043740665.1 Candidatus Neomicrothrix sp. | reverse complement strand
GCTGGATTGTTGGCAATGCCGATCTCATCGCTGCACCGCAACTACGTCGTCTGGTTCCGCCCGGAGCAGCGGATCGAGGTGCGCTGGGCGGGTGAGCCGACGAAGGCAATCCGCGCCTCGCCGGACGGGTCGCGCCACCTGTCGCCCAGGGAGTCGTTCGAGGCGTGGTCGGAAGCGGTCGAGGGCAGGTCCCGTCCGTGGTCGGCCGAGCACATCGCCGCGATCGAATCAGTTCGAGATCTCGTCGCCGGCCACATCACTCAGACAGTCGAGAAATTGGCCAGGTTGAATGCGGATCTGGCCCGCTCGAACGCCGAACTCGACGCCTTCGCCTACATCGGCGCACACGATCTCCAAGAACCGTTGCGAAGCCTCGCCAATCACGCCAACTTCCTCGTCGAGGACTACACCGATGTACTCGACGACGACGGGCTCCAGCGTCTGGAGACGATCTCGAACTTGGCGGATCGGATGGCCGGGATGATCCGCGGCCTGCTCGACAACGCGCGCCTCGGTCGCTCGGAATTGGAGATCGAGACCGTGCGGTTGGCGTCGATCGTCGACGACGTCAGCGAGTTGCTGTCCGGACGGTTGGACGTGTCCGGCACGCGGCTGGAACTCGTCACCGATGCCGAGATCCTCGTCGACCGGGACATGATCACCCACGTCGTGATGAACCTCGTCAGCAACGCGATCAAGTACAACGTGAGCGCCGAGCCACATGTCCAGATCGGTTCGGCGGCGCTGGCCACGACCGCTCGCGGCGCCGACTTGATCAGCCAGTCGCTGGTCGGCGAAACCGCGCAGCGAGTGGTCTACGTGCGGGACAACGGGATCGGCATTCCGGCCCACGAACTGGAATCGATCTTCGGCGTGTTCCACCGGCTGCACGAGCCGGACGAGTACGGCGGGGGCTCGGGTGCCGGCCTTGCGATCGCACGACGCATCGTCCAGCGCCACGGCGGATCGTTGTGGGCAGAGTCCCAACTCGGCGCCGGGACGACGTTCTACTTCTCGACGGGACCAGCTGCGTGATCACTTGACGACCTCGATCTCGGCCACGGTGCTGGCGGTCGACGACAGCCCCGACGTCCTCTTCGCAACGCGTCGAGCCTTGCGCCGGGCCGGCATCAACGTCATCACGGCAAACTCGATTTCCGAAGCCGAAGCGGCGTGGGCCATCGGACGACCGAACCTCGTCCTGCTCGATGTGAACCTCCGTGACGGAAACGGCATCGAGACCTGCAATCGGTGGAAGGCCGACGCCGACCGGCGCTCCGTCCCCATCATTCTTCGTTCTGCGGTCTCGGTCTCGGCGGCGCAGCAGGCGCTCGGTCTCGTCGGAGGCGCCGACGGCTATCTCACCGAACCGGTCGATGCCGAGGTTCTCGTTGCCACAGTGCAAGCTCATCTGCGCATCATCCAGCTGGCGAATCACATCGATCTCGCCGTGACCGCCGCTGGAATCGGTTCGATGCTGTGGAACGGCATCGACCGTACACTGCTGTGGCGGTCGACGATCGAGATCCTGCAGACGGGCGACGGACATCCTCCGGCGACCTTGTCCCAGTTGTTGCATTGCGTGCATCACGAGGATCTCGAGCTGATGTCCCACCTGCTGAGGCGGATCGAGTTCAACGATCTCGACCAGGTCAATCAGGGCTTCGGTGTCCGCCGCATCGATGGCAGCCTCGGCCACCTCCGCCTCGTCGGTCAAGCGGTTCGCAACTACCCGAGCGACATCGTCGGGTTTTCGGCCATCGTCGTCGACATGTCAGAGCCAACCGGCTATTCGATGGACACCGAACGCCTCGTCCACTTCTCAATCGAACTGGCGTCTGTGGAAACGTCGCTCGACGTTCAGCATCTTCTCGACTCGGCCGGACAGTCGCTCCTCGATGCGGCGGACATCCAACTGCTGTGGAGCGCCGATCGGGGCCAGCACTTCGAGCGCCACATCTGGAGTCGCGAGGGCGGGGCCGGCGGGGCATCGGACGTTGACCGGCGAGCCGGTGATCTGACGGATCTCCTCGACGACGCACGTGCCGCTGACAACGGCAACCATTCCGCGTCGCAGTTCATCAGCGTGATCGAGGCGTTCGTCGGAACTCGATTCGTGCCATCAGCGGTACAGCGGTCGTGGGCGGTTCTGCCATTCCACGTTGCGGGTGCATTCGGCACACTCGTCATCGCATTCCGCGAAACGCAGCGGTTCGACGAGGGCCGTCAGCGATTTCTGCGGACGTTCACGAACATGGCTGCCTTGGCGCTCGCCCAGACTGCCTCACTCGCTCGTCAACGCAACATCGCCGACACCCTTCAGCAGGCGTTGCTGCCCGAGCCTGAACTGCTGCCGGAGCTCGCGCTCGATCGTTGGCTGATCGTTGCCGAAGGGAGTGGCACGCTCGTCGGCGGCGATTGGTTCGACGGCTATGTCGTCGACGACGACCATCAGATCATCGTCGTCGGTGACGTTGTCGGGCACGGCACCGACGCAGCTTCGTACTCGGCTGCGTTCCGCCACACCTTGCGGACCCTGGTGTTGTGCGGCTTCCCCGTGTCGACGGTCCTGCACCGGCTGGACGCACTGATCAGTCGCGAGTCGTTGGGTCCATCTGGCACGCTCCTGATCCTGGAGATCGAATTGAGTACGAACACGCTGACTCTGACGAGCGCCGGCCACCCCCCGCCGATCGTCATCGACCAGAACGGCGCGAGCAGGATCATCGACGTCGAGCCGAACACCTTGCTGGGCTTCGGCCTCGCTCCCGCGATCGCGCTGTCGACCAGGGTGCAGCTGCAGGACGGCGACATCATCGTCGCATTCACCGACGGTTTGATCGAACAGAGACGCGTCTCCTACGACGACGGCTATCGCCGCCTGGCCGATGCACTCGACGGTGCGACCGGGCCTGGCGATGCCGTCGGACGGGCCAACACCGTCGCCCGAGCGAGAGTCGACAAAGGAGACGACGCGATGTTCATCGCTGTGCAGCGACGTCGCGACGCTGCTGCACAGGGCACTCGGGCCACAGGCTGGGGTGCGAGCTTGATCGAGCCGGCCGCAGGAACCACGAACGGAGCAACGGCGAACGCCGTCCGACGAGCGATCTCGGGGGAGCGTCGATCGAACCGGGTCGATCTGGATGGCGTTGTGTTCAGCGTCGACCACTCCGATCAGCAACAATGACAGGAATGCAGAACAATCGGTTGGGTATCGACATCGGTGGCACAGGGATCAAAGGCGCGCCGGTCGACGTGACCAAAGGCAAGTTGCTGGCCGAGCGATTGCGGATCGACACCCCCCAGCCGGCCACACCTGACGCCGTTGCCGCAACGGTG
>JAYUBX010000659.1:0-9360 GCA_043740665.1 Candidatus Neomicrothrix sp. | reverse complement strand
GGGATCCTCGTGGGCCGACTGGGGCTTCATGCTCGGCCTGCTGTGCATCGGCGTCGCGCTGTTCCTGGGCATCGGCATGCAGATCGCGGCGGTGTCGGGAGCGGTCCTGCTGGTGCTGATGTGGAGCGCATCGCTTCCGCCCGCCAACCACCTGTTCATGGACGACCACATCATCTACGCGCTGGTGCTGCTCACCCTGGCCGTCGTCGGCGCGGGAAACACTCTCGGCTTGGGTCACTGGTGGACCAACACCCAGTTGGTGCGTCGCCACGGGTGGCTCACATGAAGGCGCTCGTCTACCACGGCCCCGACCACAAGTCATCGCAAGAGGTGCCGCAGCCTGAGATCATCGATGACACCGACGCCATCATCCGGGTCGACTGCACCACGATCTGCGGCACCGATCTGCACATCCTCAAGGGTGACCTGCCGCTGGTCACCGACGGTCGCATCCTCGGTCACGAAGCCGTCGGCACTGTTCGCGCGGTGGGTGCGGGGGTCAAGAACGTGAAGCCGGGCGACCGCGTGCTGGTTTCGTGCGTCCGCGCGTGCGGAGCCTGCCGGTTCTGCCGGGAAGGCCGCTACGGCCAGTGCATCGGTGGCGGCGGTTGGATCCTCGGCTATCTGATCGACGGCACGCAGGCCGAGTACGTCCGGGTGCCGTTCGCCGACAACTCGACGTATCCGGCGCCCGACGGCGTGAATGACGAGGCGCTGCTCATGCTGGGTGACATCCTGCCCACGGCCTACGAGGTGGGTGTGCTCAACGGCCACATCCAACCGGGTGACGTGGTGGCGGTCGTGGGTGCTGGCCCGATCGGTCTGTCGGCCATCATGGGTGCCCGGCTCTACAGCCCGTCGCACATCGTGGCGATCGATCTGGCCGACAGCCGGCTCGACGCCGCCAAGCAGTTCGGCGCCGGCGTGGTGGTCAACAACGGGCGTGAAGACCCGGCCGCCGCCCCTCGCCGAGCTCACCGACGGACTCGGCGCCGACGTCGCCATCGAAGCGGTCGGTGTTCCGGCCACCTTCGAGCTCGCCGCTTCGCTCGTTCGGCCCGGAGGCCGCGTCACCATCACGACCGGCCTGGTCGACACCTCGTCGACGCCAACCCTGCTGAAGTTGGTGCGCAACCATCAGCTCGAGGCAGCCCGGTTCGTGACCCACCATTTCGCCCTCGACCAAGTCGACGAGGCCTACGACGTCTTCGCCCGGGCAGCCGACACAGGAGCGCTCAAAGTCATCCTCACCCGACCGTGACCGTTCGACCGACCGGCGCCGTGGCTGGCTTCCGTGACCTGGCCGATGTCGCTCAGTGACCGTGTCTCGGGCCCCGATGAGCGTCCGTATCCCGCCGTTCTCAGTCAGGGGGTGGCGGGCGTCGATGTCGTCGGGGTGGCCGCGCCGGGCGTCGGAGGGGCGGTCGATGTCGTGGTGCTGGCGGGCGTCGGGGTGGACGTGGTCGTCGTCGGCGAGGGGGCTTCGGAGGTACCCGAGTTGCCGGCGTTCGACGAGTCATTGACGATCTCGATGGTCGTTGTCGGGTCCGCCGGCGCGGTGGTCGGCGGACCCGTCGTGGTGGTCGAGGTCACCAGCGACCCGGGCAGCGTCGCCCGCGGCGGTGACCGCACCTCGAGATAAAGGTTGCCCAGCCCCACGAACAACACGAGCATGAGAACCGTCGACCATCGCACCGGGAACCGAGCATGGATCGGTTGGCCGAGCGTGGTGGACATCGCGGTGACGGTCATGTGCCCTCCGGTTCCTCGGTCAGTTGCGCGGCGACGATGCCGGCGCGTTGCAGGGCGGTGGCGCACCGCAGGCGCAGTTCTCGGCTCACGTCGAACTGGCGACCGGGCACGGTGCGGACGACGAGGCGCAGTCGGACGTACCCGACCTCGATCGTCTCGACCCCAGCCACGACGGGCTTGCTCAGCAGCAGGCCGGCCCAGGCGTCTTCGCCGGCCAGCGATTCGGCGGCCTCGAGCAGGGTGGCCATGGCGCGATCCAGATCCTCACTGGCGGGAACGGGAATGTCGAGCACGACGCGTGACCAGTCCTTTGACAGGTTCGTCACCTGTCGCAGCGCGCTGTTGGGTACCACCACGAACTCGCCCGATGCCGTGCGCAGCTTGGTCACGCGCAGGGTGAGTTGTTCGACGGTTCCGGTCACGCCCGCCGTCTGACCCGGTGGTGACAAGCGGATCAGATCCCCGATGCCGAACTGGCGCTCGGAGAACAGGAAGAACCCGGCGAGCAGATCACCGACGACCTGCTGGGCCCCGAAGCCGAGCGCCACGCCGGCCACGGTGGCCGGTGCCACCAGGGTGGTCAGGGGCACCCCGAGCTGACCGATGGCGAGCAGACCGGCAACGAAATAGGACAGGGCAACGACGCTCCACTCGAGCACTTCGGCGACGGCCCGCTCGCGCTTGGCGGCCTCTGACGCCACCAAACCGTGCTCGATGGATGCTCGGACCTGCTCGTCGAGATTGGCTCGATACCGCGCGCCGACCCAATGGACGAATCGGATGAAGAGCAGGGCACCCAACACCAGGACGGCAGTGGGGAGCAGGCCGTTCTTCAGCCAGTCGGTGACGTCGTGAAACCTCATCCGCTCGGGGCGTGGCGACAGCGATGACACAGCAAGGACTGATGACCCTACCCCGAGGCCGGCCGACGTGAGCACGGGGTCGGTATCGACACGATGGACACACCGTTGCCGTGTCCGATGGCCGCTGCGTTGGTCACATTCGGGTCCCTGGTCATTCGGTTTCGGGACTTTGGCCCCTACCCGGGTCGCCACGTGTTTCCTCAAACTGAACCGGGATTGACGTCTGCTGTCGATCATCACGCCCGACTTCATCAGGAGCTCCGATGACACAGACCACCGCTCGACCACCCGGGCCAGCGGGCCCCGTCGACGACGCCCGATCGCCAAGAAACGAGAAAAAGGCCCGGTCACTCGGGCTGACCTCGGCCACGGGACTGGTCATCGGCAGCATTGTTGGGACCGGCGTCTTCACCATGCCCGCGGTGTTGGCCGGCGCCGGCACCATGGGCATTCTCGTCCTCGGGGTCGTTGCCGTCGGCGCCATGCTGCTGGCGGTCCTGTTCGGTCAGCTCACCAAGCGAATTCCGAACAGCGACGGGGGGCTCTACGCGTACTCCCGCCACGAGTTCGGCGACTTCGCCGGCTATCTCGTCGGCTGGTGCTACTGGGTCCAGTCGTGGGCCGGCAACGCCGCCATCGTCGCTTCGTGGGTGTTCTACGTCGACGCGCTGTTCGGCATCGACAATCCGACGGGCATGGAGAACTGGGGCATCGCGCTGGTCGGATTGTGGGTGCCCGCCCTGGTGAACTTGGCGGGCATCCGCCAGATGGCGTGGTTCCAGAACGTCACCGTCGTCCTCAAGTTTCTGCCGTTGCTGTTCGTCGGAATCGTGGGCTGGTTCTTCGTCGACTCGGCCCACTTCGGGGCCTTCAACGCGTCGGGCGGCAGCCTCTACACCGGCATCGGGATCGCCGCAGGAGTCGCCCTGTTCTCGTTCATCGGTGTCGAAGCGGCGGCGGTCACGGCCAAGCGGGTCAAGAACCCCCGCACCAACGTCGGTCGGGCCTCGTTGATCGGCACGGGCCTGAGCGCGCTGTTGTACGTGTTGGTGACCGCCGCGGTGATGGGGTTGGTGCCCCACGACACGCTGGTGAACACCGGGTCACCCTTCGTCGATGCGTTCCAGAGCATCTTCTCCAACAGCGCGTGGGCGGGGAAGTTCATCGCAGCGGTGGCCGTCGTATCGGGTATCGGGGCACTCAACGGCTGGACCCTGATCGTCACCGAGACGTCTCGGGCGATGGCCAACGACGACCTCTTCCCCCACCCGTTCGGCTGGACCGACCGCCACGACACCGCCTGGTTCGGCATTCTGGTCGGCACGGCGTTGCCGTCGCTGCTCATGCTTTGGCGCTACACGTCCAGCTCGGGGCTCACGGTGTTCACCTACCTGGTCAATCTGACCGTGGTCACGGTGGCCATCCCGTACTTCTTCTCGGCCATCGCTCAACTCACGTTCCTTGTCTCGCGGCGTCGGCGCGTCCAGGGCTGGCAACTGGCCCGTGATCTGCTGGTCGCCGGGCTGAGCGTGCTGTTCTCGATGTGGGTCACGTTCGCGGCGGGCTATCAGGTCGTCTACCAGGCCCTCGTTGTCATCCTCGCCGGGCTCGTCGTCTACGCCTTTCTCAATGCCCGCCGGCAGCGTCGCGGCGAGGCCGCGGAGCCGGTCGACGACTTCTCCGAGGACGCGGTGATCGACGTGTCTGCCTCGGCCTGAACGTCTACGCCCAACGCCCCTCCGACTGGAAGAACCACGCATGACCTTTTCCGTAGATTCCGAAGTCGGGCCCGCTTCGTCAGGCCATCATCCACCGTCCGGGGCTCGAGTTGTCACGGCTCACGCCCGAGAACATCAGCTCGCTGCTCTTCGATGACGTCATGTGGGCGGCGAAGGCCAAGGTCGAGCACGATGGCTTCGCCGAGGCGCTGCGTGACAAGGGGGTTCTCGTTCACTACTACGGTCAGCTGCTGGCCGAAACGCTCGAGCTGCCCGAGGGACGGGACTTCGTACTCGACCGGGTGTGCACACCCGAAGCGCTCGGCCCGTCGCTGGTCGCTCCCGTCCGTCGGCTCTTCGACGATCTCGACGGCAGGACCCTGGCCGAGTTCCTGGTGGGGGGGCATCCTGAAGGCCGACCTGCACCCGTTGCGAACGCACAGCCTGACCTGGGACAAGTTGCGGGCCGACGACTTCGTGCTGGCGCCCCTGCCCAACCACCTCTTCCAGCGCGACAACTCGTGGCGGATCTATGGCGGAGTGACCATCAACCCGATGGCCATGCCGGCTCGCCAGCGCGAGTCGCTGCACACCCGGGCCATTTACCGCTTCCATCCGCTGTTCGCCGGCGCCGACTTCGTGACCTACTACGGCGCCGAGGACCGCACCTATCAGCCGGCCACCATCGAGGGTGGCGACGTGCACGTCATCGGGCACGGCGCCGTGCTCATCGGCATGGGTGAACGGACGACTCCCATGGGCCATCGAGACGGTCGCTCACGCACTGTTCGATGCCGGCCAGGCCACCAAGGTGGTCGCCATCGAGCTGCCTCACAGCCATGCGTTCATGCACCTCGACACCGTCATGTCGATGGTCGACGTCGGCACGTTCGTGCTGTATCCGTACTTCGGCCGGCAGCTGCGCAGCTGGACGATCTCGGCGGGCGACCAGCCGGACGAGCTCACCATCACGCGCAACCACAGCCTCTGGGAAACACTGGCCGAGATCCTGGAGGTGCCCGAGATCACCGTGCTCGCTACCGACGAGGACATCCGGGCCGCCGAGCGCGAGCAGTGGGACGACGGCACCAACTACCTGGCCGTGGCCCCCGGTGTCGTGATGGGCTACGAGCGCAACGTGGCGACCAACACCATGCTGCGCAAGCACGGCATCGAGGTCGTTACCATCGCCGGTAGCGAGCTCGGTCGAGGCCGGGGCCGCCCCCGATGCATGACGTGTCCGATCGTCCGCGACGCGGCGTAGTCAACGAGTCAAGGACGTGACCACCATGGACCTGCACGGCAGAAACCTGTTGAAGGAAGTCGACCTGACCAAGGCCGAGTTCTTGTTCGTGTTCGACCAAGCCGAGAACCGACTGCACATCATCAAGGCGGCCATGGTCGCCACCATCGGCGACTGAGGTGCTCGTCGTCATTGCGGTGGGCGGCAACGCCCTGCTCGAGCGAGGCGAGGCCCCGCTGGCGGAGATCCAGCAGCACCACGTCGACGTGGCCGTACGAGCCCTGGCCCCGCTGGCGGCCGACCACGACCTGGTGATCACCCACGGCAACGGGCCGCAGGTGGGGTTGTTGGCCAACGAGAATGCCCTCGATCCCGACCTGCCCACGCCGTATCCCCTCGATGTGCTCGGCGCCGAAACTCAGGGGATGATCGGCTACTTCTTTCTGCAGTCGCTCGGCAACGCGCTGCCGGGTCGTCAGGTCGTCAGTCTGATCTGCCAGACCGAGGTGGCGGCCGACGACCCGGCGTTCGAGAACCCGACCAAGTTTGTCGGTCCGGTCTACTCCGAGGCCGAGAGTCACCGGCTCGCAACGCTTCGCGGCTGGCAGGTGCGCGCCGACGGGGCCGCGTGGCGGCGGGTGGTGGCCTCGCCCGAGCCGGTGACGTTGGTCGAGGTCCCGACGATCCGGACGCTCGTGGGCGATGGCGCCATCGTCATCTGCGCCGGCGGTGGCGGCATCCCGGTGACGCGGGGGCCCGACGGGCAGCGCCGGGGGGTCGAGGCCGTCATCGACAAGGACTTGAGCGCGGCGATGTTGGCTCAGCAACTGCACGCCGATGCCTTGTTGATCCTGACCGATGTCGCCGCCGTCGAGATCGGGTTCGGCACCGACGCGGCCGTGCCCATCGGTCATATCAGCTCGGCCGACCTGCGGGCACTCTCGTTTCCGGCAGGGTCGATGGCCCCCAAGGTCGATGCCGCGTGCCGCTTCGTCGAGGCGACCCAGAAGCCGGCGATGATCGGCCGGCTCGGCGACGCGGTCGAGCTGCTGAACGGCACGCGGGGCACGCTGATCGAGCCGACGGTGGCAGCGATGCGTGCCGCCGAGTCCCCGGCGTCCGGCGTGTCGGCCGTCACAACGGGTTGATCTGAGCCATGATGGCGGCCGAGGCGCTTCGTCCAGTGCCCGCGTGTTCCCGGGGGAGAATCCATGAACAGCAAGTTCCAGGCGAGATATCTGCTCGTCGCCGTCGTCCTGACCCTGTCGTTGGTCGCCGCTGCGTGCGGGTCGAAGAAGAGCGACGACGCCGGAGGCAAGACCGCCGCCAGCGCCGGCTCGACCGACGTCACCCAGAACTCGTCGGGCACGCCGAAGACCGGCAACACCCTGAACTTCGCCCTCGCCGCCGAGTCGTCGGGCTTCGACCCGACCAAGGATCGCTGGTCGACCGAAGGCACCACGGTCGGTCTGGCCGTGTTCGACCCCTTGGCCGCCTACGACGCCAACTCCATCGCCAAGCCCTACCTGGCCGAGTCGTTCACCCCCAACGCCGACTTCACCGACTGGGTCATCACCCTGCGGTCAGGCGTGACCTTCAGTGACGGCACGCCGCTGACCGCCGCCGTGCTCAAGACCATCTTCGATGCGCATCTGGCCTCGGCCCTGACCGCCCCGGCCGTGGCCGACCTGGCGTCGGTCAGCGTCACCGGCGCCCTCACCGCCGACTTCAAGATGAAGGAGCCGTGGGCATCGTTCCCGTCGTCGCTCACCGGTCAGCTCGGCATAGTGCCGAGTCCCGGGCAGTTGACCAGCGCCAATTCGTCTCGTGAGCCGGTCGGCACCGGCCCGTTCAAGATGACGTCATGGGTGCCCGACAGCAAGTTCACCACCGTCAAGAACCCGACTTACTGGCGCAAGGACGAGAACGGTACGCAGCTGCCCTACCTCGACGGCGTGATCTTCACCGTGATCCCCGAGTCCGATTCGGCGGTCGACGCCGTGCTCGCGGGCCAGATCGACGAAGCCGCCACCTCGATCCCCAGTGCGGTCATCAAGATCGATGCGGCCACCACTGCCGGCCAGCTTCAGCGGGTCGAGACCCAGGGTCAGACCGAGTCGGCCTTCGCCATGATGAACCAGGCCAAGCCGCCGTTCGACAACCTCACCGCTCGCCAGGCCGTCGCCGCCGCCACCGATTCGGCCGCCTACCGGGCGGCCGTCGACCGGGATGTCACCCGGCCGAACCATCAGGTCTTCCGCGAGGGCACGCCGTACTTCACCGACTCGCCGTTCCCCGGCTATGACCTGAACGCCGCCAAGCAGCTCACCCAGCAGTACCAGACCGAGACCGGCCAACCGCTGGCCTTCACCCTGCTGGCCGACTCGACCACGTCGGGCGCCCTGCAGTCGCAGTTCCTGAAGTCCGAGTGGGAAGCGGCCGGCATGCAGGTGACGGTCAAGCAGGAAGACCAGTCGTCGCTCATCACCGCCGCCGTGCTGGGCAACTACCAGGTGACCGGGTGGGGCCAGTTCGGCTCGCCCGACCCCGATTACGACTATGTCTGGTGGATCAGCGACAACGCGGCCGCCGTCGGCAAGCTCGGCCTCAACATCGCCCGCAACAAGGATCCGATCATCGACGCTGCCTTGCGGGCCGCCCGGGCCACGGGCGACCCGACCGTGCGCAAGCAGCAGTACGCCATCTTCAGTGACCAGCTCAACAAGGACGTCGTCTACATCTGGTTGGCCCGGGGCCGCTATCTGCTCTACGCCAACAACTCGGTGCGAGGCATGACCCAGGGCCCCCTGCCCGACGGGCAGCCCAGCTACCCCGTGGGAGGTCCCGGCGGCTTCGGCCTGGCCGTGCGCCTCACCCAGACCTGGCTCGACAAGTAGCCGCGCTGACGGGGCGGGCGTCAGGGGTCGCGGGGACGGTTGGTCCAGCGGCGGTCGTCGGCGGCCGAGCGGTACCAGCCGCCGGCAGCGTGGGTGCCACCGTCGCAGTGGATGGTGGTGCCGGTGATGAAGGCGCCGAGGTCGGATGCCAGGAAGAGGGCGGCGCCGGCCGGATCCTGGGGCTGGCCGAGGCGTCCGATGGGAACCCAGGTCGGGATGCGTTGTTGGTCGTCGGGCGTGAGCCAGCGGTCGTAACGCAACTGCTCGGACTGGGTCACGTCCGGAGCGATGTCGTTCACCCGGATGCCGTGCCGGCCGACGTCGAGGGCCAGGCTCTTGCCGAACTGGGTGACTGCCGCCTTGAACGCGGCGTAGACCGGATGCTGGGGGATGCCCCGGAAGGCTTCGACGGTGGTGAGGTTGATGATGGCGCCGCCGTCGCCCTGGTCGATCATGACCGGCAGTATGGCGTGGGTCATGCGCAGCACGTGCTCGAGGTTGACGGCATACAGCTCGTGCCACTGGTCTTCGGTGCTCTCGACGAACGGTCGGCCGGCGAACGCGAAGTGCCCGACGTTGTTGACCAACACGTCGATCCGGCCAAAGGTCGAGCGCGTGTGCGCGGTGACCCGCGGTCCGATGTCGGCGTCGCGGACGTCGGCCACCATGGCCGTCGCGGTGCCGCCGGCGTGGTGGATCGCGTCGATGGTCTGCTGGGCCCGTTCGGCGTCGTGTTCGACCACCACGACCGATGCGCCGTGGGCGGCGAAGATCTCGCTGATGGCCCGGCCGATGCCGCCCCCGCCGCCGGTGACCACCGCGACCTTGCCGGTCAGCAGTGGCCCTGGTGTCAGCGGCGGCCTGGGTGGCTCGGTCGGCTCGGTCGG
>JAYUBX010000658.1:0-3286 GCA_043740665.1 Candidatus Neomicrothrix sp. | reverse complement strand
CGGTGTTGCGGAAGTCGACCGAACGACCCTGGCTGTCGGTGAGACGGCCTTCCTCGAGGATCTGCAGCAGAATGTTGAAGACATCGGGGTGGGCTTTTTCGATCTCGTCGAACAGCACCACCGAGAACGGCTTGCGCCGCACGGCTTCGGTGAGCTGGCCGCCCTCTTCGTACCCGACGTAGCCGGGGGGCGAACCCACCAGGCGGCTGACGGTGTGCTTCTCCATGTACTCGGACATGTCGAGCTGGATCAGCGACTGCTCGTCGCCGAACAGGAACTCGGCCAGCGTCTTGGCCAGCTCGGTCTTGCCCACCCCCGACGGGCCCAGGAAGATGAACGAGCCGCTGGGGCGCTTGGGATCCTTGAGGCCAGCCCGGGTGCGACGGATGGCCTGGCTGACCGCCTTGATGGCGTCTTCCTGGCCGATGACCCGCTTGTGGAGCTCGTCCTCCATGCGCAGCAGCTTGGCGGTTTCTTCTTCGGTGAGCTTGTAGACCGGGATGCCGGTCCAGATCGAGAGCACCTCGGCGATCGACTCTTCGTCGACCTCGTCGAACAGGTCGATGCCGGAGTCTTTGATCTCCTGCTCCTTGACCTCTTTCTCGGTGAGGAGTTCTTTCTCGCGGTCGCGGAGCTTGCCCGCTTCCTCGAAGTGCTGACCTTCGACCGCTTCCTTCTTGGCCTGCACGACCTGAGCCAGCTGGTTCTCGAGCTCTTTGTAGTCGGGAGGCGTCTCCATGCGCTTGATGCGCAGGCGCGATCCGGCCTCGTCGATGAGGTCGATGGCCTTGTCGGGCAGGTGCCGGTCGGAGATGTAGCGGTCAGCCAGGTTGGCCGCCGCCACGAGGGCCTGGTCGGTGATGGTGACCCGGTGGTGCGACTCGTAGCGGTCGCGCAGACCCTTCAGGATCTCGATGGTGTGGGCGACCGACGGCTCTTCGACCTTGATGGGCTGGAACCGACGCTCGAGGGCGGCGTCCTTCTCGAGGTGCTTGCGGTACTCGTCGAGGGTGGTGGCCCCGATCGTCTGCAGCTCGCCTCGGGCCAGCATGGGCTTGAGGATGCTGGCGGCATCGATGGCTCCCTCGGCAGCACCGGCACCCACCAGGGTGTGCAGCTCGTCGATGAAGAGGATGATGTCGCCACGGGTCTTGATCTCTTTGAGCACCTTCTTGAGGCGCTCCTCGAAGTCGCCGCGGTAGCGGCTGCCGGCGACGAGGGCACCCAGGTCGAGGGTGTAGAGCTGCTTGTTGTGCAGCGTCTCGGGCACCGAGTCGTTGGCGATGGCCTGAGCCAGGCCTTCGACGATGGCCGTCTTGCCCACGCCGGGCTCGCCGATCAGCACCGGGTTGTTCTTGGTGCGACGGCTGAGGACCTGCATGACCCGCTCGGTTTCGCGGGCGCGCCCGATGACGGGGTCGAGCTTCTTGTCGCGCGCCAGCTGCGTGAGATTTCGCCCGAACTGGTCGAGCACGAGTGACCCTGACGGGGTCTGCTCGCCCGAACCACCCGCGGTGGCACCGGCCTTCTCTTGCCCACCAGGGCCCGAATAGCCCGACAGCAGCTGGATGACCTGCTGGCGGACTCGACTGAGGTCGGCCCCCAGCTTCACCAGCACCTGGGCGGCGACGCCCTCGCCTTCACGAATCAGCCCGAGCAGGATGTGCTCGGTGCCGATGTAGTTGTGGCCGAGTTGCAGGGCCTCACGGAGCGAGAGCTCGAGGACCTTCTTGGCGCGGGGCGTGAAGGGGATGTGACCGGACGGCGAGGAGCCGCCCTGGCCGATGATCTCCTCGACCTGGCTGCGCACGGCTTCCAGCGAGATGCCAAGAGACTCGAGGGCCTTGGCGGCGACGCCTTCGCCTTCGTGGATGAGCCCGAGCAGGATGTGCTCGGTGCCGATGTAGTTGTGGTTGAGCAGGCGTGCTTCTTCCTGCGCGAGCACCACGACACGGCGCGCCCGATCGGTGAAACGTTCGAACAAGACTGCCTCCCTAGGGAGCTTTCACGGGCTGGGAAAGATGGTTTGAGTGTAGCCACGTCCCCGACGAACGCACGGGGCGGGCCCGGGTTTCCCGCGATCGCACGGCCCCGCCTAACGTGGCCGGGTGGCTTCGCCCAACCCGCTCCTTCTGTTGCCCACCCTCGGCGACGACCTCGGTCGGGTCGAGACCCAGCTGCGCCGGTCGGTGCAGGCCGAGGACCCCTTTCTCACCGAGGTCGCCAGTCACCTGATCACCGCTGGCGGCAAGCGGGTGCGGCCCGCCTTCGCCATCACGGCCGCGGCCACCCGGTCGACGGCCATGGTCCCGGCGGCACCCGAGGTCATCAGTGGGGCCGTCTCGGTCGAACTGGTACACCTGGGCTCGCTCTACCACGACGACGTGATGGATGACGCCATCACCCGGCGCACCGTCGAGAGCGTCAATGCCCGCTGGGGCAACCTGAAGGCGATCCTTGCCGGCGACTACCTGCTGGCCCGGGCCTCCGAGATTGCGGCGTCGCTCGGTACCGAGGTGGCGGGCTTGCTGGCGTCGACCATCGCTCGCCTGTGCGAAGGCCAGATCCTCGAACTGCAGCACACGTTCGATGTCGCCCGCACCGAACGGGCGTATCTGGCCTCGATCGACGGCAAGACCGCCGCCCTGCTGGCCACCGCTTGTCGCATCGGCGGCATCGTCGCCGACCTGCCCCGGCCGGTCATCGACGAACTCACCCAGTTCGGCCACCGCTACGGCATGGCGTTCCAGATCGTCGACGACATCCTCGACGTCGTCGCCACCGACGAAGAACTGGGCAAGCCGTCCGGCCACGACCTGGTCGAAGGCGTCTACACCCTGCCGGTCATTCGGGTGCTGGCCGGCGGCGGCCCCGATGCCGATCGCCTCGGCGAGCTGCTCGGCCAGCCCCTCGATGGTGCCGACCTCGACACGGCCCGGGCCATCGTGGCGGCCAGCGGACAGGTCGATGCCGCTCTCGACACCGCCCGCGCCTATGCCGCCGAAGCGGCCGCCAGCCTGGGCCAGGTCGCCGGCACCGAGGCCGGCGCCGCGTTGGTCGCGGCGTCCGACCATCTGCTCGAGACCGTGCAGGCCGCCGCCGCCCGATGACCTGATTTTCAGGTTCTCTGGAAATGACTTCATCTTGATAGTCGATAGTCCGATAGTTGTTATCGACTAGCAACTATCGACCAGGCTTAGCCTTGATCCACCGATGAGGTCCGTGGTGCGTGGGGGTGCGCGTCCGCGGAAAGTGCCTCCAGGACTGGGAAGATGACGGTTCTCTA
>JAYUBX010000657.1:0-1598 GCA_043740665.1 Candidatus Neomicrothrix sp. | reverse complement strand
CGGGCGGACTCGTCCGGTCCGGTCGAGACATCGCCGTACCACGCCTGCTCGAATAGCTCGGTGGCGGCGGCGAAGTCGGCGGCGGCGGCCGGAAGGGTGGCGGCCACGTCGGCCCGGTACTCGCCGCTGGTGCGGCCGGGAAGATCGCGTACCACCCGGCGGGCCACCAGATCGCCGACCAACGCCCGGAAACGACAGCGCAGGGCGTCCTTCCACTCGCCCCGGGCCTCGCAGGCCTCGGCCTCGTGTCGCCATTCGACCGGCGATCGACGGACCTCGACGGGGCCGGTCGGTCCGGGCCGCATCGGCTCGTGTTGCACCGTGCGCAGCACGCGGGTCACCAGGAAGATCACGCCGGCGACGACGACGGCGAGGATGCCCCACGCCAGCGCCGAACCGACCCCGCCGGCGAACAACGACGTGAGCAACCGGCCGAGGGCCTCGCTCAGCCAGGTCCGGGCCCGATCGATGACACTCGGCTCGGGCGCACGGAACTCAGATCGGCCCAGGATCTCGTTGGCCTGAGCCCGACTGGTCGCGGGATCTTGCTGGGGCTCGGGTAACGGATCGGCGACCGCGGCCAGCATTGTGAGCCCCGGCACCACCACCGACACCGAGCTCGACCGGCTGGCGGCATCGGCCGCCGCTGAACCACCCGCGACGATGAGCGCGACCAGCGCAGTGGCCATCACGGCACGGGTCGCCGCACGCTGCCGCCACCCCGAGCGTTCAGTGGCCACGGGCGAAGGCGTCGGTGACGCCCAACTCGATGTCGAGCCCTTCGGTGCGGATCCGCAGGTCGATGTACATCAGCACCGAGACCGACACCAACGCGGTGGTCACGATCATCGACACACCGGCGCTGACCGCAGCGGTGGCGACCCAATTGAACGGGGCCGGCAGGGCCGACGCCAGCAACGTCGGGACGGTTCCAATGACGGCGGTCAGCAGACCCGAACCCAACGACGCCAGCACCACGATGCCGAGGCACGGCCAGAAGCGACGACCGATCAGCTGCCACGAGCGGCGCGCCGCGGCGAAAGGACCCAGGTTCTCGACGACCAGCACCGGTGCGGTGAGCGAGAACAAGGCGACCAGCACGACCGCGCCGACATAGAACCCGCACGTGCCGACCACCTTGGCCACCAACAGCACGACGAAGGCAACGAGGATGGCCGGCGTCCGCCGAAACGCGGCGGCTAGGGCTTCACCCGCGGTGAGCTGACTGCCGGCGTACCACGCGGTGACGAGGCGACCGAGGGCGCCACCGAGAAAGAACAGGGCCAGGGCGAGCACAGCCGACGCGACATAGGGCCAGATCAGATCGCCGGTGCTGACCGAGGGCCGACCACCGACGTTGAGCAATGTCATCGTGTTGGTGACCGAGAACTTCGAAGCTGCGTTGCGTTGCAAGAAGGCAGCCAACAGGTGGGCCGGGATCAGGATGACCGCGGCGACCGAGAACACCGTGCGGGGCTGCACCTTGATGACGGCGAAGGCGCCGTCGAGCAGGTCCGACAGCCTTCAAGGCTGAGCACAGTCACGGGCACGTGGGTTCCGGCCTCGTCGAAGAGGCGGGTCATTCCCAGTTTCTTGGC
>JAYUBX010000656.1:0-4458 GCA_043740665.1 Candidatus Neomicrothrix sp. | reverse complement strand
GCGGGGGTCAAAAGTGGTCAGGCGCTGGCGGCGCCGTCGCACCAGGGCCACCTTGCCCGACGGGCGCGTCACCGCAGGTTGAACAGCAGGTGGTGGCTCAGGTCGCCGGCGAGGTCGACGAACATCTCGCGAGTATCGAAGCACCAGATGCCGTCCACCTGGTGAAACGTGTCGTGGTAGTGGCCGGCGATGATCGGCTGGAGCGGCAGCTCGTCGGTCTGCTGAAACACCGTGTAGTACGAGCGAGCCATGCCCGTGCCGGCCTCGTCGTCCACCCCAACGGCCACGTTGGTGGTGACGTGGCGGGTGCGCGGTGTGCCATCTTCATAGAGCCGGGTGGTGCTGTCGTACATGCCCTGGACCTGTTCGGCGCCCTCGAACACCATGCCCGGGCCGGCCTGGATGCGCCCGTTGCGAAACAGCTGGGCCACCCCCGCCAGGTCTCCCGCGTCGATGCGCTCGGCGTAGGCGTAGACGAGGTTCTCGATGGTGCGGGCGTTGTCGGGCATGGATCGGGATGCTAGTGATACGCCGTGACGACGGTGGCGGGGGACGCGTTCGACGAGGCGCGCCTGCTTCGTCCGGCCTGCCTTCTCGCCCACTCCGCTGATCAGGGCGGGGCCCTGCGCAACGAGGTCTAGGTCGGCGGCCATTTTCTGCTGGAGGACGACGAGGCGTTCGTCATCGACGTCAACGACGGTGGCGCCTCGTACGGCACGGTGCCGATCTCGAACGTGTTCCCGGACCAACGCCCTCAAGGTGTCGGCCATCGAGCCCGGCGCCTTCCAGACCGACTACATCACGCGATCGATGCACCAGGCCGACAACATCGAGGACGATCCCCCACTGCGGCTGCTGCTGGGCCGGGACGTGCGGCACGCGTTCCGGGAGAAGACGGCGGCGTGGACGACGACCGTCGACGAATGGGAGCCCGTCACCGTCGCCATGAACTTTGACTGACTTGCCGGTGTGCCGGCGCGCTCGACGCCGGGCGGATCAGATGTCGAACGGGGTGCCAACGAGCTGCCCGCTGAGGTCCCACAGGGCGGCGGCGTGGCCGTCGTCGAGCAGGTAGGGAAGGAAGCCGTTCACGCCGGGGTCGGCGCCGAGAACGCCCACGCCGCAGTCGGCGAGGTAGGCGCCGTTGTGGTCGACCAGCTCGGGGGCGGTCGCCGCCCACACCTGGGTGGCGGCACCGGCTTCGATCGACTTGAACTGCATGCTCCGGCTGGGTGTCTCGTTCGGGGCGGCGCCGGCAGCGACGGCCGCCGCCTCGCTGCGGGTCCGAGAGAACTCGGCCATGTCGTTCATCAACTCGTCGTTGAGGTGGCGGCCGAGGTCGGTGATGATGCCCCCGGGATGCACCGAGAACGACAGCAGGCCAGCAGGCCCCGCTCGACGGGCGAGCTCGCGAGCGAAGAGTGCATTGGCGGTCTTCGACTGCCCGTAGGCGACCCACGCCGCGTACTCGGTGGTCTCGAAGTTCGGATCGACGAGGTCGACGTCAGCACGGGAGTGGCCAGCTGACGACAAGGTCACCACCCGAGGGTTGGTCCCTCGTAGCAGGGCCGGCGACAACAGGGACGTGAGCAGGAAGTGGCCGAGGTGGTTCGTGCCGAACTGGGTCTCGAAGGCGTCGGCGGTGTGACCGAACGGGCAGGCCATTACCCCGGCGTTGTTGATGAGGACGTCGACCGCCTCATGGGATTCGAGGTACGTGTCGGCGAACGAGCGGATGGTGGCGAGATCGCCCAGGTCGACGACCCCGGCCTCGACCGTCGCACCAGGAACCAGGGCCTCGATCTCGGCCTTGGCTCCGGCGGCCCGGGCCTCGCTGCGAGCGAGCACCGTGACCGTGGCGCCGTGAGCCGCGAGCACCCGCGCGCTCTCGCGGCCGAGTCCAGTGGCGGCCCCGGTGATGACGATCCGACGCCCGGTCAGGTCGACGCCAGCGAGTACCTCGTCGGTCGTGGTTTTCGGCCCGAAATCGCTCATCTGGACATCCTCGTGGGGTTGCGGGCTGGAACCTTCCACCCTACGAGGCCGCCGCGCCCCCGGTCGTGCTGCTCATGTCCCGCCACGTACCGCCAGGTCGTTCAGGAGCCGAGGCGGTCGAGGACGTTGCGCGTGATCTGCTCGATCTGGGGGTCTCGGCCGCGGAGGCCGTGGGCCCAATCGGTCGACCCCGAGGTGATCACCGTGCCTCCGCCTCGCGAGACGTAGCTGCCGAGCACGGCGTGGCCGTGGGCGATGCGTTCGGCGTCGCCCGGATCGCGCGAACCGAACAGCCGAGCGGCGATGAACTCGAGTTCGGACGGCTCGTTCGGGCCGGGTGGTCGGGTTGCCGTCTCGCGGTTGAAGTGTGCCGCCGGTGCCGTGCCCAGGATCTCGAAATCGGTCGGGGTGCCGTCCTCGCCGGTCGGGATCGGCAGGCCGTCGCGGTAGGTGAAGTCGCACCCGTCGCACTCGTAGCCGACGACGGTGGCATCGGCGCCGAGTAGGTCGCCGTAGCTGACATCGGCGCCGTCGAACAGCCAATGGTCGGGGCGGTGGACGGTGTAGCCGCCGGCGCCCCGGGGTACCACCTTGCCGATGCGGTGATAGCCGCCACGCGAGAAGCTCACGCCGGTCATGTGGTTTTCGGGACGCCCGATCAGGTGATCGGACCAGATGCTGGTGAGCTCGGCAATGCGGTCGGTGTCGAAGACGGGGTCGTGCTTCAGCTGTGCCTTGTAGCCGACCATCGTCGCCGCCGGACCCTCGGCGGTGGCCTCCTCGAGGCGCACCTGCCAGAAGGCGGTGTTGCCCGAGAAGAACACCGCGTTTCCGCCGGCGGCGATGAAGCCCTCGACGGTGTCGCGCATCGGGGCCGACCAGTACTCGTCATGGCCGACCGACAGGAAAAGTTGGTAGCCGCCGTCGCGACGTTCGAGCAGCTCGGGGTGATCGTCGAGATCGGCGTTGGTCACGATGTCGAGGACGTAGCCCTGCCGCTCGGCCCACTCGATGAACGGCAGCTCCCAGTCGGGCCAGCCGGCCGAACCCGCCCACGGCGAAAGATGGTTGAGCGTGAGGTAGCCGACGTGGGCGGCCATCTGATGATCCGGTGGATGTTCGACCGTCACTCGTCGGCCCGACCCGGCCGGCTTGAACAGGTACCCCGGCTGCATCGGTCGCTGCAGCGAGACCGACGTGCCGCCGTTGTAGAGGTTCCAGCCACCGAAGTCGTTGTAGGCGTGCCACGTGTTCGTCGCCAGCGCCAACAGGATCGACGCGGTCGGCGACCCGGTCGGCGGCCGCACCACGAAGAAGGCGTGGCTGCGGCGGACCTTGTCGTTCACCTCGATCTCGAGGATCACCTCGTAGTAGCCGGACTGCCACGACGGATCGATCTCGATGGTGTGAGCCACCGGCCAACCGCAGCCCGCGGCCGATGCGTCCGACGGTGTCGGGTGATCGCCGGCCTCTACCCGCTGGTCGCGCCACACCACGGTGCGCTCGCCGCCGACGCGAGCGACCTCGACCGAGGTGGGCCGGGCACCGGCTGACGACAGGTGCAGGCCCACGTGCTCGCCGGCGCAAGCGGACTGAGGCCAGCAGTACCCGGTGACGGTCTCGAAGCTCATGGCCCGACGCTAACGCCGGGTTCGTGCCCGGGCCGCGCCTCGTCAGGGTCAGGCGCGAAAGCGATAGCCGCTGCCACGAATGGTTTCGATGGTGTCGGCCCCGAGCTTGCGGCGCAGGTAACGGATGTACACCTCGACGATGTTCGATCCGCCGTCGTAGTCGTAGCCCCAAACTCGGCTGAGCAACTGCTCGCGGGTGAGCACCGCTCCCGGATGGTTCATGAGCGTGTGGGCGAGCGCGAACTCACGCGACGAGAGCGCCACGGCGGTGCCACCTACCTTCGCCTGGCGGGTCTGTAGATCGAGCTGGACCCCACCGGCCTGCAGCACGGTTGGGGCGGCCAGTCCCGGATCCCGCAACCGGGCCCGCACTCGAGCCAGTAGCTCGTCGAACCGGAACGGCTTGGTCAGATAGTCGTCGGCCCCGCTGTCGAACCCTCGAACCGTGCTGTCGAGCTCGTCGCGGGCGGTGAGGATGATCACGGGCAGCCGTTCGCCGCGGCCTCCGAAGTCGTCGCGGAACGATCGCGAGCCTCGGGTACGACTGACGTAGCGCAGCCACCAGAGCACGACCGCCCACATGACGAGCTGACCGACGAGACCGCCGGCCCGCCGCGCAGGGGCCGACCCAGAGCGAGGTCGAGACGGACGAATGCCAGCGAAACGGCGGGGGAGAGGGCCAAGGCGATGGCCACATGCCACCAGCGCTGCCGCGCAGAAGTTGGTTGAACGTGGGTCATGCTGCCTGAACTCCAAGGACCGAGCTCGAGCTAGGTGTATCAGAGGTGTATGTCACGTACCAACATCGACTTGGACGAAGCCGCTTGCCAGG
>JAYUBX010000655.1:0-3572 GCA_043740665.1 Candidatus Neomicrothrix sp. | reverse complement strand
ATCCTCGATCGTCGTCCGCGGGTTGACGATGCAGAACCGCAGCACCGTCTCGTCGTGCCAGGTGGTGGGCACGGTGAGGGTCAGGCCCTCGGCCAGCGCCCGGTCGCTCCAGGCGTTGTAGTCATCCGCGGTCCAACCGACCCGACGGAACAGCAGCACTGACAGCATCGGCTCGACCAGCAACTCGACGTGGTCGAGGCGATCGATCAGCTCGGCGCCCTGGCGGGTGACCTCGAGGCTGACCTCGATGGCGTCGCGATACGCGTCGGTGCCGTGCACGGCCAGGGAGAACCAGAACGGCAGGCCACGGGCCCGGCGGCTGAGGTGGTAGGCGTAGTCGCTCGGGTTCCACTCGACCCCGCCCGGATCGCGATCGTGCAGCACGTCGAGATAGGCCGCGTGTTGGGTGTGGGCGACCCGGGCCACCTCGGGGTGGCGGTAGAGCAGGGCGGCGCAATCGAAGGGTGTGAACAGCCACTTGTGTGGGTCGACGACCAGCGAGTCGGCCCGCTCGATGCCGTCGAAGTGAGGCCGGGCGCTGGGGGCGGCCATGGCCGCGCCGCCGTAGGCCCCGTCGACGTGCAGCCACAACGACCGGGCCGCGGCCACGTCGGCCACGCCGGCCAGGTCGTCGACCATGCCGGCGTTGGTGGTGCCGGCGGTGGCGACCACCGCGAACAGGCCGTCGAGGTCGTTGTCGGCGTCGAGCTGATCGAGGCGCGCCGCCAGCGCCGCGCCGGTGAGGCGACCGCGGTCGTCGACCGGCGCGTCGATCACCTCGATGTCCATCACTCGGGCCGTTGAGGCGATGGACGAATGGGCTTCGGCTGACGCCACGATGCGCCACCGGCCCGGTCGTTCGAGGCCGGCCGCTGACCGGGCCTCACCGGCGGCATGGCGGGCGGCGACCAAGGCGCTGAGGTTGGCGCCTGATCCGCCGGACACGAAGCAGCCACCGGCGGTGGGGCCGAACCCGGCCAGGTCGGCGATCCAGCGCAGCGCTTCGTTCTCGGCGTGGACGGCCCCGGCCCCTTCGAGCCACGAACCGCCGTAGATCGACGAGGCCCCGACCACCAGATCGAACAGCGCGGCCGCTTCGGTGGGGGCCGACGGCACGAACGACAGGGCCCGGGGATGGTCCTGGGAGATGCAGGCGGGGGCGAAGACGTCGGTCCAGAGCCGCAGGGCTTCGGTGCCGCCGAGCCCGTCGGGGGTGACGGTGCGCCCGGCATCGGCGGTCAGCTCGGCCGCCGAGCGGGGCCCGTCGAGCGGTGGTGGGTTCATGGCGAACCGCTCGAGCGTGTAGCGGATCACGTCGTCAGCGAGGGCTTGGGTCTCGGGGCCGAAGGTGTGCATGCGGGCGGGGTCGTCCCCACGGTCGGACATGGCCTCTGGTCTAGTCGGTGGTAGACAACGAGTTCCGCCGCGTCACGCGCTTGCCAATGACGAACAGGCGTTCGATACTGGGGCCATGGCCTCGGTGATCAACCCCACGTCGCTCACCGATGTGGTGCAGCTGACCCGGCCGGTCACCCTGGCCCGTGACCAGGTCGTCTCCATGCTCGATGCCCTGCAGGGCTTGTTGCCCGATGGCGGACTGCCGCGGGGCAGCACGGTGATCGTCGACGGGGTGGGCGCGGCCACGTCGCTGGCCCTGGCGGTGGCGGCGGGTCCGTCGGCGGCCGGGGGGTGGGTGGCGGTGGTGGGCCGCAACGACCTGGGCCTGGCCGCCGCGGCCGAGGCTGGGATCGTGGCTGAGCGGCTGGCGTTGGTGGCCGAGCCACCGGCCGAGCAGTGGGCCACGGTGGTGGCCGCCCTCATCGGCGCGGTCGACGTGATCGTGGTGGGGGCGTCGTCGCGGGTGCGCGCCGCCGACGCTCGGCGCCTGGCGTCGCGAGCTCGTGAGCGCGGCACGGTGTTGGTGCAGGCCGGCACCGGCCGGTCGCGGTCTTCGTCCTCGTCGGCCCCCGGGCTCGAAGCCGACCTGCGGCTCACCGTGGTGGCGTCGCACTGGCAGGGCATCGGCGACGGCCACGGTCATCTGCAGGCGCGCCGCGTCACGGTCGAGGCCACCGGTCGGCGTCGGGCGTCACGGCCGCGCCGAGCCGAACTGTGGCTGCCGAACGCCCAGGGCCGCATCACCACGGCCGGCGTGGCCGTCTCGGCGGTCACGGGGGTCCCGGGAGTCTCGTATGCCGGGGCCGACATCGACCGTCTCGTCGATCCGCTCGGTCGGCCGGGTTCGCTCGGTGAGGTCGGTTGATGGCGGTACGCACGCTGGTGGTGCTGGGCCGGGACTGGTCGGTGCTGGCCGCCGGGGTGCCGCCCGACGAGCCGGCGGCGGTGCTGCGGGCCAACCGGGTCACGGCTTGCTCGCCGGCGGCCCGGCGAGACGGGGTGGTGGTGGGCCAGCGTCGCCGCGAGGCGCAGTCGCGTTGCCCGGGCCTGGTCGTGCTCGAGCACGATCCCGCGCGTGATGCCCGGGCCTTCGAGCCGGTGGTCGCCGCCGTCGAGGCGTTCACCCCCCGCATCGAGATCAGTCGGCCGGGGGTCTGCGCGCTGGCGACTCGCGGTCCGTCCCGCTACTTCGGCGGCGACCAGGCCTTGGCCGATCAGGTGCTCAATGGGGTCGACGCGTTGCTGGCCGAGCGGGGCTGGCCCGGTGCGGTCGGCATCGGCGTGGCCGACGGTCCCTTCGCGGCCGGGTTGGCCGCCGAAGCCGCCGTCTCGTCCGACGGGCAAGACCCGGCCGGGGTGCGGATCGTGGCGCCCGGTGCCGGTGCCGGGTTTCTGGCGCCGATGCCGGTCGCTGTCCTCGACCGGGGTGGCCTGGCCGACGCCACCGGGTTGGCCGATGTGTTGGTGCGGCTCGGGTTGCGCACCCTCGGTGGCGTCGCCGCGTTGCCGGCCGCCGATCTGGTGGCTCGCTTCGGTGTCGACGGCCAGCTGGCTCACCGGCTGGCTCGGGGCTTGGACGAACGGCCGCCCAACGCTCGCATCCCGCCGCCGGTGCTGCGGGTCGAGGCCGAGCTCGATCCGCCGGCCGAACGGGTCGACACCGCGGCCTTCGTGGCCAAGGCGCTGGCCGACGAGCTGCACGATCGGCTCGACCGGCTCGGGCTGTCGTGCACCCGGGTCGCCATTCTGGCCGAGACCGAGCACGGCGAGTCGCTTGAGCGGGTGTGGCGTCACGAGGGGGCGCTGACGTCGGGGGCCATCGCCGATCGGGTGCGCTGGCAGCTCGACGGGTGGCTCAACGGTTCGGCCGCCCATCGCCCGACCAGTGGCATCACCCTGCTGGCGCTGGTGCCCGACGAGGTGGTGGCCGCCACCGGTCGCCAGCTCGGGTTCTGGGGTGGCGAGACCGCGGTCGACGATCGGGCCGAGCGGGCCCTGGCCCGGGTGCAGGGCCTGCTGGGACCCGACGCCGTCACCGTGCCCGAGTGGCGGGGCGGTCGGGGCCCGGCCGAGCGGGTCGTGCGGGTGCCGGTGCACGCCGTCGACCTCACCGGTCCCCGCTCGGCTCGACCCGAGGCGCGGGTCACCCCGTGGCCCGGACAGGTGCCCCCGCC
>JAYUBX010000654.1:0-2497 GCA_043740665.1 Candidatus Neomicrothrix sp. | reverse complement strand
TCGGGGGTGACGATGTCGGCCGCGACCGCGGTGCTGATCCGGCGGAACTGGTCGACGCGGATCGCCACCGGGCTAGCCGGGTCCAGTGGTAGGTCACGTTGATCATCAGGTGATTCGTTGTCGAGCGCGACTGAGGCGGCCAGGTCGGTCGGATCGAGCTCGGCCGGATCCGCAGGATCGGGAGGGAGGAGCGGTTCAGTCATGGACGTTCATTTCGACGGCTCCCGGAGGCGCCTGGTTCCGCGCCGATACGGTCGGCGATTCCCCGGCGACCGCGCGCAATTCGGGATCGGACCGTACCGGGTGGGATGTCGAGGACTTCGGCGATCTCGGCGTAGTCGAGTCCGAGAACGTCGCGCAACACGATCGGAGCGCGGAAGTCGCGCGGCAACGACTGCAGGGCGTCGTCGATGGTGAGACGATCGACGACGGTTTGGTCGATGCCCGGCGACGACGAGGGAACCGAGTCGAAGAGCAGTTCATCCTGTGGGGTCGGTCGCCGCTTGCGACGCCGCAGCTCATCGAGGCAGGCGTTGGTCGTCACCCGATAGGCCCACGTCGTGAACGCGGCTCGACCGTCGTAGCGACCAACCCCTCTGGCCAGCGCGATGAGGGCATCCTGAGTGGCGTCGAGGGCATCGGGCTCATTGCCGGTCATCCGCCGGCAGATGGCGAACACCCGGTCGTAGTGGCGTCGCAACAGCGTGTCGAGGGCGCGCTGGTCTCCGGCCTGCGCCGCCTCGATGAGAGCTTCGTCGGTCGGCTCGCTCAGCATGGGATCGTGGCTCAACCGGAGACCGTGAGGTTGTCGATCTCGGCCCGGACCCGTGGGGGGCCGTTGCCCAGGTCGGTGATCCAGACCAGCACCGCTCGGCCGGCGTGCTGGCCCAGGTCGAAGGTGGCGTTGCCGTCGATGCCCGACTGCTGGTCGACCGGTTTGCCCCAGTCGGCGAGCGTCGACCCTGGTCGATCGGCGACATACACGGCTGCGGCCCAGCCTCGAGTGGGGGAGGTGACGGTCAGGTGGCCGAGTGGGTGGGACTGATCCAAGACGGCCACGACGCCGACTCCGGTCTTGAAACCGAACGTACGATCGTTGTACTGGTCGGTGACCCATCCGGTGTGGGGGTCGGCGTCGATGGCCAGACCCAACTGGCTGTCGTTTTCGCCGGGTTCGCCTCGGCCGTCGGGATCAAAGCTCTGCACCGACGCGATGGGGATAGTGGTACTGGCGGACCGCGACGCCGGTGGGGTCGTCGTGGTCTGGGTGGTCGAACGCCGGGCCCAGTCGAAGAACTGGTGGCCGGCCGCGGTGTGATCGATCAGCAGTCCGGCGAGCACGAGGGCGAAGAGCACGAACAGGGTGGCGAGTGTCGGCCGAAGCCAGGCCGCGTGTGACCGTGGCTCGACGATGGCGGTGCCACCACCAGCCGGATCGGTGGGTGGGCACGTCGTGGCTGCGGCGATCGGGGTGGCGGCGGCCCAAGTGGTGGTCTGATCTCGGGTGGCCGTGGTGGTGAGGTCGGCGTCCTCGCAGGTCGCGGCCGGGTCGAGCAGCGCCGTTCGCAGATCGGCCGCCGTGGCGTACCGGTCGACGACGTCTCGCTGGAGGCAGCGCATCACGACCGCGTCGAGTGCAACAGGAACGGTGGTGCGCACGTGACGGGGCCGCGGTGGGGTCTGGTGCAGCCGGGCCAGCGCGGTGGCGGCGGGGGTCTCGCCCGCGAAGGGAGGCCGGGCGCAAAGAGATTCGTATAGCACCACCCCGAGGGCGTAGATGTCGGCGCGACCATCGAGCCGCTCACCCCGGACCTGTTCCGGCGCGAGGTACTTGACCGTGCCCAGCATGGTGCCGGTCTGGGTGACGTCGGGATCGTCGCGGATCTTGGCGATTCCGAAGTCGGTCACCATCACGCGGCCGTCTTCGCACAGCAGGATGTTGGCCGGCTTGATGTCGCGGTGGACGAGTCCGGCCTGGTGGGCGGCACCCAGGGCGTCGGCGACTTGCGTCCCGAGGCGCACGACCTCCTCGGGGCTGAGAAATCGCTGCTCGTCCAGCCGTTCACGCAGCGTCGGCCCCCGGACCAGTTCCATGACGATGGCTTCAGAACCTCGTTCGTGGCAGGTGTCGTAGATGGCCACGATGCCGGGGTGGTGCAGGCGCGCGGCAGCGATCGCCTCGGTGCGGAACCGCACGACGAAGCTGTCGTCGGCCGCCAGATGGGGGTGCAGGATCTTGACCGCAACCGGTCGGCCCAGCACGTCATCCTTGGCTTGCCAGACCTCGGCCATGCCCCCACTGGCGATCCGGTGGGCCAGGCGGTAGCGCCCCGCGATCAGCCCGCCCGCGCTAAACGGGCTTCGAGGTGGCTGATCGGTGAGGGGTGAGTCGGGCACGGCGCCCCAACGGTAGCGGTCGGCTCTTGGCGGAATGGTCCGGGACCGCGTCGCTTCAGGTGCCAGCGACGAGATAGCAGATGCCCATCACGCGGGGGCC
>JAYUBX010000653.1:0-7539 GCA_043740665.1 Candidatus Neomicrothrix sp. | reverse complement strand
CACTGCGGGTGAGATCGCTCGCATGATCCGTGAGGGCGCCCAGAAGTTGATCGTCGCGATCCTCGACTGCGAGAAGCCGGTGATCGCCGCCGTCAACGGCACCGCCGCCGGCATCGGCGCCCACCTGGCCCTGGCTGCGGACCTGGTGATCGCGGCCGAGAGCGCCAGCTTCATCGAGGTGTTCGTGCGTCGGGGCCTGGTGCCCGACGGCGGCGGCGCCTACCTACTGCCGCGCATGATCGGCATCCACAAGGCCAAGGAGCTGATGTTCTTCGGCGACAAGCTGTCAGCCACCGATGCCGCCGAGCTCGGTCTGGTCAATCGCGTGGTGCCCGACGATCAGCTGCTGACCGTGGCGGCCGAGTGGGCCGGCCGACTGGCCCGCGGGCCCCGGTCGATCGTGTTGACCAAGTGGCTGATCAACCGATCGCTCGACAGCGACCGGGCCACCGCCCTGCACGACGAAGCCATGGCCCAGGATCTCAACATGACCACCGCCGACGCCCAAGAAGGCGTGACCAGCTTCGTCGAGCGTCGCGACCCCGACTACCACGGCTGGTAGCCGGTCAGCCGGGGGCGGACGGGTCGGGCCGGTCAGGGGGTCGGCGAGGCGGCGCGGCGCAGGCGGTCGCGGATGGCGTCGCCGAGGCCGCCGGGGGGCGGGGGCACCACCAACAGGTGGTCGGCGCCCAAACGGTCGGCCTGGCGCAGCCGGTCGAAGAGCACGCGGGCGTAGTCGTCCGGCGGACCGGCCGGCTCGAGTTCGATGACATCCGGTGGCAAATCGTCGATGACCGACCCAGCCAGCACCGCGACCCGCCGGCCGAGGGCCAGCAACTCGGCCGACCGGGCCACGACGTCGGCCCAGGCCAGCACCTCGACGCGCGCGGTCGGCGCGTAGTGCGACTCGAGCATTCCGGGGGCTCGGGCACCACCCGACGAGCCACCCGACGAGCCAGCCGATCCGGCCCCACTCGGCGCGGCCGGCGAGTCGGACCGGTCATCGATCATGACGACCGGGGTGATGCCCAGCACGTCGGCGAGTCGCTCGAGGCTGACGCCACCGAGCCGCAGCACCTGGGGGGTCGCGCCGGTGCAGTCGACGATGGTCGACTCGACACCGACCCGACACGGACCGCCGTCGAGCACCATGTCGACGTCGTCGCCGAGGTCGGCCCGCACGTGCGCCGCCGTGGTGGGACTCACCCGGCCGAAGCGGTTGGCGGACGGCGCCGCGATTCCAGCTGGACGGCCCTGACGCGGCGCGGCGAAGGCGCTCAGCAGGGCCCGGGCCACAGGATGATCAGGTACCCGCAACCCCACCGTCGGGCGCCCACCGGTGACCGTATCCGGAACCCAGGGGGCCCGTTCGAGCAACAGGGTGAGCGGGCCAGGCCAGAAGGCATCGGCCAATAGTCGAGCTGGGGTCGATACGGCCAGCGCCCACTGATCGAGCTCGTTGGCGTCACCGACGTGGACGATGAGCGGGTGGTCGGTCGGTCGGCCCTTCACGCGGAAGACCTGCGCGACCGCCGCCGGATTTCCGGCGTCGGCCCCCAATCCGTAGACCGTCTCGGTGGGAAACGCGACCAGGCCGCCGGCCTCGAGGGTGGCCGCCGCCCGCTCGATCTCCACATCGATCCCGTCGCTCACCCTGCAATGCTCCCACTCCCTCGATCGGGGCGTCGAACACACCACATTCGAGCGGCCCAGGCGGCCAAGAACGCGCTAGGCGGGCGTGCCAGATTCGAAGCGATAGCCCATGCCCGGTTCGGTGATGAAGTAGCGGGGCTGGCTGGGATTCGGTTCGAGCTTGCGGCGCAGCCCGGCCAGGTAGACCCGCAGATAGTTCGCCTCGGTCTCGTATTCGGGACCCCAGACCTGCTGGAGCAACTGGCGTTGGGTGACGAGCTTGCCGCGGTTGCGCACCAACTGCTCGACCAACCCCCACTCGGTGGGAGTCAGGTGCACCTCGTCGTCGCCGCGGGTGACGCGCTTGGCCGCCAGGTCGATGCGGAAGTCGTCGGTCTCGATCACCGGCAGCTCGTCGGCCGGCGTGGCCCGCCGAACCGCCGCTCGCAGCCGAGCCAGCAGCTCGTTCATGCCGAACGGCTTGGTGAGATAGTCGTCGGCGCCGGCGTCGAGGGCTTCGACCTTGTCACCTTCGCCTTCACGCACCGACAACATGATGATCGGCACCGTGCTCCATCCCCGCAGGCCCCGCACCACTTCGATGCCGTCGATACCCGGCAGCCCGATGTCGAGCACGACGACGTCGGGGTGGCGTTCGGCGGCCAGTCGCAGCGCTTCCTCGCCGGTGGCGGCCAGGTCGACGATGTAGTCGCGGGCCCGCAGGTTGGTGGCCAGCGCCCGCCGGATCTGCGGCTCGTCGTCGACCACCAGCACCCGGATCATTGACCGGCTCCGACCGGCGCGACCGAGGTCACCGACGGGGTCGACGAACCGCCGAGGGCCACCGAGTCAGCTTTGGCCAACGAGATGACGGTCGTGAGCCCCCCACCCGGGGTCTCCTCTAGGGCCAGCTCCCCGCTCATGGCCGTCGTGAAGCCCCGGGCCACGGCCAGGCCAAGCCCTACGCCCGATCCCGATGCCCGGTCGCCCAGGCGTTGGAAGGGTTCGAATACGCGCGAGCGATCGGCCGGTCGCACCCCGGGGCCGCGATCGATGATGCGCAGGTGCAGCCGATCGGCGACCTCGCCCGCTTCGATGCGCACCGGCTGGTCGGGCGGCGAGTACCGCAGCGAGTTCGACACGATGTTGGCGATGACCCGCTCGAGCAACACCGCGTCGGCGGCCGCCGGGGGCAGCTGCTCCGACACGCTGACCTGCACGTCGCCGGTGGCCTCGCTCAGGCTGGCCAGGGCGAGCGACACGACCTCTTCGAGGGCGACAGCCCGCAACGCCACGTCGAGGGCTCCGCTCTCGAGCCGGCTCATGTCGAGCAGGTTGCCGACCAGGATGTTGAGGCGATCGGCTTCCTCGTCGATCGTCGCCAGGAACTCGTGGCGTTCGCCCCGGGTCCAGTCGACGTCGTCCTGCAACAAGCTGGTGGCCGAGGCCTTGATCGAAGCCAACGGTGTACGCAGGTCGTGCGACACCGCCCGCAAGATCGCGGTCCGCAGCTGATCGGCTTCGGCCAGCGCCTGGGCATCAGCCGCCTCGGCTTTGAGCCGGCGCCGTTCGAGGGCCGACCCCAGTTGGGTGGCGAACACCTGCAAGACCTGCTGGTCCTCGGCGTTGAGCGGCGGGCCCTGGTGCACCAGCACCCCACCCTCGACCAGCGGCACCGACGGCAGGCCATCGGGCGAACGGGGCACCGGTTCGCCAGCCGACGCTTCGACCAGCCAGCCGCTGCCGTCGGGAACCAGCAGGGCCACGACGTCACGATCGAAGGTGGCTCGCAAATGGTCGACCATCGCCGCCACCGCATCCTCGTCACCAGCGAGTCCGCCGGCCACGCGGGCCAACGCCTCGGCCTCGGCCCGGGCGCGCACCGCGTCGGCCGATCGTCGCGAGACCTGGGTCACCAGCGCGCTGACCAGACCAGCCACCACCACGAACGTGATGAGGGCGACCAGGTTCTGCCCTTCGGCGATGGTGAAGGTGTACAGCGGTTCGGTGAAGAACCAGTTCACCGCCAGCGAGGCCACCACCGCCGCGACCAGCGCCGGCCAGAGGCCCCCGACCATGGCGACGACGACCACCAGCACCAGGAACAGCAACATCTGGGTGGGCAGGTTGAGTGCCCCCCGGGTCCGGTCGAGCACCAGGGTGAGCAGCCCGATGCCGAAGAACGTGAGCAGCCAACCAGCCATCTGCCGTCGGGCCGACAGGTGGGGCAGGCGGCGCCGGCGCACCAGCGACGAGCCGGTGCCTCCGTCGGCCTTGTCGCCGGGTTGTTCCTCGTCGCTGATGACGTGCACGTCGAGATGGCCGGCTTCGCGGAGCACGGCGTTGATGATCGAGCCCTTGGTGATCTCGGCCCACCGGCTGCGCCGCGTCGCGCCGAGCACCAACTGGGTGGCGTGCTCGCCTCGCGCGAACTGGGTGAGCGCCTTGGCCACATCGCCGCCCACGACCTCGTGGTAGGTGCCACCGAGGTCGGCCAGCAGGTGGCGGTGCCGTTCGAGCAGCTCGCCGGGGGCGTCGGCCAGCCCGTCGCTCGACTGCACGTGCACCCCCAGCAGGTCGGCTTTGGTGCGCTGGGCCATGCGGCCGGCCCGGCGGATCAGATAGTCGCCGCTCGGAGCACCGGTGACGGCGACCACCACGCGCTCACGCGTCTCCCAGTTGGCGTCGATGCCCTGGGCTTCCATGTAGTCCTGCAGGCCGGCGTCGACCTTGTCGGCGACCCACAGCAACGCCAGTTCGCGCAGGGCGCTCAGGTTGCCGACCCGGAAGTAGTTGCCCAGCGCGGCGTCGACCTTGTCGGGGGCGTAGATGTTGCCGTGGGCCATGCGCCGCCGCAGCGCCTCGGGGGTCATGTCGACCAACTCGACCTGATCGGCGGCGCGGACCGCCGAGTCGGGCACGGTCTCGCGCTGCTTGGCCCCGGTGATGTGCTCGACCACGTCGTTGACCGATTCGAGGTGCTGCACGTTCACCGTCGAGATCACGTCGATGCCGGCGGCCAGCAGATCTTCGACGTCCTGGTAGCGCTTGGGGTGGCGCGACCCCGGCACATTGCTGTGAGCCAACTCGTCGACCAGCACGACTTCGGGCCGTCGGGCCAGCACCGCGTCGACGTCCATCTCCTCGAAGGTGGCACCCCGATGGGTCATGACCCGTCGAGGAACGATCTCGAGATCACGCAACTGGGCCGCAGTCTTGGGCCGGCTGTGGGTCTCGACATAGCCGACGACCACGTCGGTGCCGCGCTGATGGCGGCGATAGCCCTCGTCGAGCATGGCGAACGTCTTGCCCACGCCCGGCGCCGCGCCGAGATAGATGCGCAGGTTGCCGCGGGTCATGAGCGAAGTCTAGGGACGCGCGTCGAGCGCAAGATTGAGCTCGAGCACGTTGACCGTCGCCTCACCCAGGAACCCCAGCGAACGACTGGTGGTGTTCTGGTCGATCAGCTGGTCGACCACCGACACGTCGATGCCTCGGACCCGAGCGACCCGTGCCGCCTGCAGGCGGGCGTTGGCCACCGAGATGCCGGGATCGACCCCCGAACCCGACGAGGTCACGGCATCGACCGGCACCTTCACGTCGTCGGCCAGACCGTTGGCCAGCCGATAGGCGGAGACACGCTGGGTGATGCCGGGGGCCTGCTTCTCGGGGTCGACAGTGGGATCACCGATGGTGCCGTCGAGCAGCACGGGGTTGGTCGGGCCCAGGTTCGAGCCACCGGTGTTCGACAGCGACAGGTCGCTCGGGTCGCCGGGCTGGCCGGCAGCGTCGGTCGAGCCGCTGGCGGTGATGCCGGCGGCCGACGGGCGGCCCTGGATGTACTGGTCGGCGCTGAAGGTCTGACCGATCAGCGCCGAGCCGACCACCTGGCCGTTCTTCTCGATGAGCGACCCGTTGGCCTTGCTCTTGAAAGCCACCTGACTGATGCCCAGGATCACGAGCGGGTAGACGAGGCCGAGGGCGACGGTGAGGACGACCACCATCCGCAGGGCCGGTAGCAGTTGCCTACGCATCATTTGACTCCCAGTGCGGTGATGACGACATCGATGAGCTTGATGCCGATGAAGGGGGCGACCAGGCCGCCAAGGCCATAGATGAGGATGTTGCGACGCAATACTTCGGCGGCACCGGCAGCCCGGAACTTGACGCCGCGGAGGGCGAGGGGGATCAACGCCACGATGATGAGGGCGTTGAAGATGACGGCCGACAAGATGGCCGACTGGGGCGACGACAACTTCAGGATGTTCAGCGTCTCGAGCTGGGGGAAGACCCCGACGAACATGGCGGGGATGATGGCGAAGTACTTGGCCACGTCGTTGGCGATCGAGAACGTGGTGAGCGAGCCCCGCGTGATGAGCAGTTGCTTGCCGATCTCGACGATCTCGATGAGCTTCGTCGGGTTCGAGTCGAGGTCGACCATGTTGCCGGCCTCTTTGGCGGCCTGGGTGCCGGTGTTCATGGCCACCCCGACATCGGCCTGAGCCAGCGCGGGGGCGTCGTTGGTGCCGTCCCCGGTCATGGCGACCAGGAAGCCGCCAGCCTGTTCTTTCTTGATGAGGGCCATCTTGTCCTCGGGCGTGGCCTCGGCGAGGAAGTCGTCGACGCCGGCCTCTTCGGCGATGGCCCTGGCCGTCATGGGGTTGTCGCCGGTGATCATCACCGTGCGGATGCCCATGGCCCGCAGTTCGTCGAACCGTTCGCGCATGCCCGACTTCACGACATCCTTGAGCTGGATCACGCCCAGGATGCGGCCGTTCTCGACCACCGTCAGCGGCGTGCCGCCCTGGGTGGCGATGGCCTCGACTGCCATGTCGAGCTCGGGCGGGATCACGCCGCCCAGTTCCTCGACGTAGCGCTTGACCGAGTCGGCGGCGCCCTTACGAACGTCACGCCCGTCGATCACCACGCCGCTCATACGGGTCTGGGCGGTGAACGGAATCAGCTCGGCGCCGACCAGTTCACGCTCGCGCAGGCCGTAGCGCTCCTTGGCCAGCACGACGACCGAGCGGCCTTCGGGGGTCTCGTCGGCCAGCGACGAGAGCTGAGCGGCGTCGGCCAGCTCAGCTTCGCTCACGCCAGGCAGGGTGACGAAGCTGGCCGCCTGACGGTTGCCGAGAGTGATGGTGCCGGTCTTGTCGAGCAGCAGGGTCGAACAGTCGCCGGCGGCTTCGACCGCCCGACCCGACATGGCCAGCACGTTGCGCTGGATAAGGCGATCCATCCCGGCGATACCGATGGCCGAGAGCAACGCACCGATGGTGGTGGGTATGAGGCATACGAGCAGGGCCACGAGGCGGATGATCTGCTGGGTGCCACCCGAGTAGATGGCGAATGGCTGCAGGGTCACCGTGGCCAGCAGGAAGATGATGGTCAGGCCCGACAGCAGGATGTTGAGGGCGATCTCGTTCGGGGTCTTCTGCCGGCTGGCGCCCTCGACGAGGGCGATCATGCGGTCGAGGAAGGTCTCGCCTGGCTTGGCCGTTATGCGCACGACGATGCGGTCCGACAGCACCCGGGTGCCACCGGTGACGGCCGAGCGATCGCCGCCCGACTCACGGATGACGGGCGCCGATTCGCCGGTGATGGCCGACTCGTCGACCGAGGCGATGCCGTCGATGATTTCGCCGTCACCCGGCACCATCTCGCCGGCCACGACGACGCACTCGTCGCCGACCTGCAGCAGCGGGCTGGCGACCTCCTCGATGCTGCCGTCCACTCGACGGACGTTGGCCATGGTGTCGGCCCGCGCCTTGCGCAGCGAGTCGGCCTGGGCCTTGCCCCGGCCCTCGGCCATGGCTTCGGCCAGGTTGGCGAACAGCACCGTGAACCACAGCCAGGCGGCGACGAGCCCGGCGAACCAGTTCTCGCTGGCACTCGATCTGCCGA
>JAYUBX010000652.1:0-2819 GCA_043740665.1 Candidatus Neomicrothrix sp. | reverse complement strand
TGACGTTGGGCGCGGGCGCCGCTGGTGTACGAGCCGATGTCGACGAGCAGGGCGAAGGCCACGACGATGTAGCCGAAGCCGCCGACGCCCTTGGGTACGGCGTAGCAAACGGCCCAGGCCAGGGTCGTCCACGGCAGGAGGACGAAACCGATGGTCGCGATCCAGAAGCTGTTGAACGCCTCGGCCATGCGGTCACTGAAGATCCACACCATGAAGATGGCCAAGCGAGGTGAGACCCAGGCGAACAGCGCGGCGAAACAACACATGGTGGATTCTCCAGATTGAGATCGCCCGATCGACAGCTTCGGGCCGGCGTGACCCTAGTGGCGCGCCGACCCCGACGTGCTCGTGTGGGCCGTCAGCTAGGTCGAGATTGCGTCAGCGCCCGAGGTCGCCGGTGCGGATCCGATGGCCGGCCGAGAGCACGGCTCGCAGCGACGCGGTGATGATGTTGGGGTGGCGGCCCACGCCCCATCGGGTGACGCCGTCGCCGTCGACGGTCTCGACGTAGGCCACCGCGGTGGCGTCGGCGCCCGTGCCGAGCGAGTGCTCGTGATAGTCGACCACGTCGAGGTCGAGGCCGATGCCGTCCCGCAGGGCGCTCACCAGGGCATCGATGGGACCGTTGCCCTGGCCGGTCACGGTGACCGGCTCGCCCTCGACCAGCAACTGGGCGGTCAGGGTCGAGACGTCGTGATCGTCGGTCGCGATCTCGTGGCTGCGCAGCTGCAGGGTCGGCTCATCGGGCAGGTAGGTCGTCGTGAACGTGTCCCACATGGTGGCGGGGCTGATCTCGGTGCCGGTGTCCTCGGTGATCACCTGGATGCTCTTCGAGAATTCGACCTGAAGCCGACGGGGGAGGGCGAAGCCGTGCTCGAACTCCATGATGTAGGCGACGCCGCCCTTGCCCGACTGGCTGTTGACACGGATCACCGCTTCGTAGCTGCGGCCGACGTGGGCCGGGTCGATGGGCAGGTAGGGCACCCCCCAGACCTCGTAGTCGCGGCCTCGGCCGGCCGCTTCGGCGTCGGCGTAGAGCGCGGCGAATCCCTTCTTGATGGCGTCCTGGTGTGAGCCTGAGAAGGCGGTGTAGACGAGGTCGCCGACGTAGGGATGGCGTTCGTGCACCGGCAGCCGGTTGCAGTACTCGGCGACGCGGCGCAGCGAGTCGATGTCGCTGATGTCGAGCTCGGGGTCGACGCCCTGGCTGAACAGGTTCATGGCCAGGGTGACCAGGTCGACGTTGCCGGTGCGCTCGCCGTTGCCGAACAGGGTGCCCTCGACGCGGTCGGCCCCGGCCAGCACCCCGAGCTCGGCCGCGGCCACGGCACAGCCCCGGTCGTTGTGCGGGTGCAGGGAGAGCCGCACCGAGTCGCGGTTGCGCACCGTGCGCAGGAACCACTCGATGGTGTCGGCGTAGATGTTGGGGCTGTACATCTCGACGGTGGCCGGCAGGTTCATGATCAGCGGACGCTCGGGCGTCGGTTCGATCACCGCGGCGACGGCGTCGCAGATCTCGACGGCGTACTCGATCTCGGTGCCGGTGTAGCTCTCGGGCGAGTACTCGTAGCGCACGTCGGTACCGGGCAGCGTCTCCTCGAGCTTGCGGCACAGCTTGGCGGCGTTGACGGCGATCTCGGTGATGCCCGCCTGGTCGAGCCCGAAGACGACCTTGCGCTGCAGCACCGACGTCGAGTTGTAGAAATGGACGATCGCTCGCGGCGCACCCTTCAGACATTCGTAGGTGCGCTCGATCAGGTCCTGGCGGCACTGGGTGAGCACCTGGATGGTGACGTCGTCGGGGATCAGATCCTCTTCGATCAGCTGGCGCACGAAGTCGAAGTCGGGCTGGCTGGCTGACGGAAAGCCGACCTCGATCTCCTTGAACCCCATGGCCACCAAGGTGGTGAACATGCGGCGCTTGCGCTCGGGATCCATCGGGTCGATCAGGGCCTGATTGCCGTCGCGCAGATCGACCGAGCACCACTGCGGTGCCTTCGTGAGCTTGCGGTCGGGCCAGGTACGATCGGGCAGCTCGAGCGGCACGAAGGCCTGGTAGCGGTCGAACGGCATGGACTTGGGCTGGGCCGGCGGCGGTGGCATCGGGATCACGTCCTGGTCTGGCTGGGGTCTGGATTTGGCTCTGGATTTGGGTGGAGCTGGGTCGGCACCGAAAAACACAAGAAGCTCCCGGCCCGCAGGCACAGGAGCTTCGGCGAGCACCAATATGTGGTGCTCGCCTACACGAGAAGGAGGAGGGTGATCGTCGCCAACATCCCACCCAGTATCGCCTGCGTCCGCGGAAACGTCAACGTCCGATGTCCACGTCCGATGTCGGGTCCGCCTAGGGACGATCGAGTCCCGAGGCGGACAGCTCGCCCACGATGACGCTGCGGGCTACGTCGCTGAGGCGCTCATTGTGGTTTCGGGCATGGGCGCGCAACCGGTTGAACGCCTCGTCCATGTTCAGGTGTTCACGCTCGGCGACCATGCCCTTGGCCTGTTCGATCAGCACGCGGCTGTTGAGGGCAACACTGAGTTGCTCGTTGACGACTTGGGCCTCGAGCGACGCTCGGTGCTGCAGGATGGCGATGGTGGCGACATCGGCCAGCGCCTGAGCGGCATCGACATTGATCTGTCCCATCGCCCCGGTCGCCGTGTTGAACAGATTGAGGGCACCGATGACGGTTCCTCGCAGTCGCATCGGCAAGGCGTGCACCGACCGGTAGCCGGCATCGAGCGCCTCGGCCGCGAACGACGGCCAGAGGTCGGTGGCCGAGGCCAGGTCGCGGTTCAAGACCGGACGCCCGCTTCGAAAA